>CAIVEH010000013.1 GCA_903904855.1 uncultured Bacteroidota bacterium
GCAGTCGTCGTCTGTTTTAAACCGTTGGTGGAACATAATTGAATTCACACCTGCAAAGGTAATTCGCCTCTCCATAAGGCAAAGCTACATTATTGCGATCTAAACGCCTATACCTATACATTTAAATGATTAGGCGGTCTATAATAAATGTTATCTTTTTCGTAATAGTGATTATGATCAATAGAATGGATAAATTGGTTTGGATTCAACCCATTAATTGTTATGATGCCATTTAAAGAACAGCAATCAGGATCGCTTTCCAATCCAATTAAAACCTTCTCAACATAATCATCTGATACAATATCATCATCAATAAAACACAAAAACTGGCCGGTAGCCCTTTGTAACAATTTATTTCTTTTATACCCAATTGAATCCTTCTCAGAATCATCAACTATAATTTCTACATCTGGAGTTAGCTGTTTTTCTAATAATGCTAATAGTCTATCAAATAATAATTTACGTTTGGGGATAGTACAAATAAGAATGGAAAGCTTCATTATTTTTATCTATAACTTATAATATTACCTGTTGTTATATTGTGTACAAATATAGCCATTATTCTGTAAATTATGGCTCTCTCAAACGATACCGTTCAGCTCAAATGGGATATGGGGAATAATACCACATAACTGTAAACTGTAAATGCCATCTATAAACTGTCATCTGTCAACTGTAAACTGCCAACTCACGCTATGCTCCTGAAAACAGTATACCTCAGGAGCATCTCCAGCACCAGGCAGATTATGGCTATCATTGCAAAAGGGAAGAACAGCTCTGCATAGTGTTTGTAGGAGGTGATATCTACCTTGGTTTTTTCGAGTTTGTCAATGTCTTTATAAATGTCGGCCAGAGATTTATTGCCTGTAGCCCGGAAATATTTACCATTCGTTTCTTTAGCCATTTGTTTCAGTAAGGGCTCATCAATCTCTACCGGCTGCAGCTGCTTCTGAATACCCATAGCTGTTGGAACTGGTACAAGCGCCTGCCCTATTGTGCCAACGCCGATAGTGTATATTCTCACTTTAAATGCCTTGGCAATTTCAAGAGCAGTATTAGGGTCTATCAATCCCATATTGTTCACCCCATCGGTCATTAAAATTATAACTTTGCTTTTGCCTTTTGAATAGCGCAGCCTATCTACTGCAGTGGCAAGACCCATGCCGATAGATGTACCATCCATTATCATTCCATTATGAATGGCAGAAATCTGTTCTTTCAGCACATTATGATCAATGGTAATCGGGCACATGGTATAGCTTTCTCCGGAGAAGATAACAAGGCCCATGCGGTCGGTAGGCCGCTGGTCAACAAATTTCAGAGCAACTTCTTTGGCAGCCTCATACCTGTTTGGTTTGAAATCCTCGGCAAGCATACTCCCAGAAACGTCTATGGCTAATACAATGTCTATGCCTTCTGTATCAATATTCTCGGTAGTATTGCTTGTCTGCGGCCTCGCAAGAGCTATTGATAAGGCAATCAGCGCAACAATACGAAGCACAAAAAGTACCGGACGAAACATTGCCTTTCCACCTGTTCTTGTACTGTCTATCCCACCCAAGGTGGTAAGCCTTAATGCCGGACTGTCTTCCCTTTTACTTCTGAAGTACCACCAGATCATAACAGGAATGACCAATAACAACCCAAAAAACAGGGGCTGGGCAAAAGTGATATGTTTCCAGTCAAGGAATGCGTTCATAATATCTTTTAGCTTGGGTTTTTATTATCCGATTTTAATTCTGGCTTATTAGCATCTCCTGCATTAGCGGGAGTTTCTATTATTACAGGCCTGGAGGAATCAATAAACTGTCTTGCCTTCTCCATAGTATCAACATGAACCTCAGGCAAAGGCTGGAATTTGGCAAATTTTGCCAGGTCGGCTGTTTGCAAAATGGCCATCAGCAGGTCGTGATAAGGCTGCATCTCCTTTATATCAAGCGATTTGGCAAGCATCTCATCGGTAGTAAGTTCCATAGCAGAAGTCTGGAATCTTGCCTCGATATAATTACGCACTACATCAGTAAGTTCTACATAATATTCCTTAACCTGCTTTTTCTGCCATAGTTGGCGCAGCTCAAGCTCCCTGAGCAGTCGCAATGCGTAATCCTGCAAAGTTTCGGTAGGGCCCTGTGCTTTTGGCCTTGCAAGTTTTTTGTTTCTTATAAAGTAAATGATTACAACTGCAAGCAACAGGAAAAACAACCCGCCACCAGCAAATAACCATATGTAATCGAGCCAGGAGCTTTTAACATAAATAATGCCCTTTATACCCTTAAATCCCTTTGTTGTATCAACCGGCACTGTCTGTACCATTAACTCAAAAGAATCCGTCTGAATGCTATAGGGAGTGCCGCTATTGGGGATAACAGTAAATGCAAATGAGGGTATTTTATAAACACCTGAATCAAACCCGGTAATCACAATCCGCTGGTTGTATGTTACCAAATTTCCCTGCTTAACAGTATCAATCTTACCCCGCTCCACCACTTCCAGGTTATTGAAAGTGTCGGGTATCACTGCCCATTGCACCCTTCCGGTTGCAGGATTATTCTGAATGTGTATAAAATATCTTGCCTGGTCGCCAATTACTATTTGCCTGGAATCAAGTTGTGCATTGGCATGAGCATCGCCCTGTGCCAATGAATTAAAAGAGAGGAATAGAAGAAGAAAACTAAAACCCCAAACCCCTGAAGGGGCTTTGCTTACAGTTCTGCAATGGAACATTGGCAACCCTGATAAGGCTTTCTTTAAGCTTTGTAGCCGGTTGATTTTATTTGGTTTATTTACTTTCATTTTCTCTTCAATTCTTCTTCAATTGGTCATTAAGATATTGAGTCATTTAGCCACTTGACTTATTACCTTCCCTTAAAGTATCCCTGCAATATTTTCACATAATCATCGTCTGTTCGGATATGCAGTAAAGATGCGCCACTCTTCCTGAAGGATTGTATGCAATATTTATTTTTTTCTTCAAAAAAGGCAGTATACCTGTTCCTGATAGCTTTGTCATCGGTATCGAGCCAGAACATTTTCCCAGACTCAGAATCAGCAACCTGCACCAGTCCGGCAGCAGGCATTTCTTTATCGTATTTATCAAAAACATGTATACCTACCAGATCGTGTTTCCTGGCGGCCAGCTGCAATGCATTATCAAAGGGTTTGCTTACGAAATCACTTAGCAGGAAAGCAATCGTTTTCTTCTTCAGTACATTATTCAGAAATTCAAGGGCAACACCTACATCTGTATTTCCGGAATGTTTAGGTTCCAAAGCAATCAGTTCACGAATTATTCTAAGAATATGGCTTTTCCCCTTCTTGGGCGGTATATATTGCTCAACTTTGTCACTGAAGAAAATAACGCCTACCTTGTCATTATTGGTGGTAGCAGAGAAGGAGAGCACGGCCCCTAATTCTGTAATCAGATCGCGCTTCAACTGTTTCTGGGTACCAAAAAGCGAACTGCTGCTGATATCTACCAGCAGCATCACTATCAATTCTCTTTCTTCCTCAAATACTTTGACAAACGGATGTGAGAAACGCGCTGTAACATTCCAGTCTATAAACTTCACATCATCGCCAGGTATGTATTCCCGCACCTCGCTGAAGGACATCCCCCTGCCTTTGAACGTAGAATGATACTCCCCTGCAAAAATATGATTGCTGAGGCCCTTGGTTTTTATTTCTATCCGCCTTACTTTTTTAAGTATTTCAGCAGTTGTCATTTTATAGTCGAAAGATTTTAAATCCGGAGAGGGTTTGATTCCCTATCAATTTATCTCACAAA
>CAIVEH010000014.1 GCA_903904855.1 uncultured Bacteroidota bacterium
ACATCCTGAGGCGGAAAAAGATCCTCTGCATAGAATTGATTCGACCCGGGTCCGCACACTATTACCGGCATTTTACCAAGGTCGGTTTCTGCAACCATCACCCCCTTGCTATCATAGAGCTGGCTTGATATTCTGGCGTTGAAACTTTTGCCAGTATTATTGTTTATAACCAAACTGGCAGTCTCCCTGTGCTGTTGCCAGTCGGATAGATATGGCGGTGGATACGAATTCATTACCAAAGTGAAACTGATTGGCCCGGTACTAAACGCAAAATATCCCGATCTACCTTCATTAGCGCCCAAAGGCCTGTCCTGATCGTCAAGTGCTTGTACGCTCCATACATATGTATTGCCAGTATCCAGTTTTATATCATTGGGCAAGGTGGCACTGGCAGCATTTTTAAAGTCTTTTTCCATCATCGGGCGGTTGGTCCTGTATGCCTGCTCAGGTGTCTGTCCTTTACCAACTTCTTTTATTGTTAACCGGTAAGTTACACTTCCTCCGGTAACTGAAGGCTGCACTGGTGTCCATTGAAACACAGGCCTTCTTGTCTGGCTAACTACACAGGGTTCGCCATTTCTCGGCGATATCAGTGAGGGCGGCTGGATGGCAGTAATTGTAAAGTTACCATACTGTGGTTGCTGGGTAGTCAGCGCAGTCAGAGTTGTTGGGTTCACCAGTTGCACACTTAACCGGTAATTGTCATCTGGTATACGCCCAGTCATGGTAGCTGCCTTTGCACCATGGTATTTTACATCCTGAGGCGGAAAAAGATCCTCTGCATAGAATTGATTCGACCCGGGTCCGCACACTATTACCGGCATTTTACCAAGGTCGGTTTCTGCAACCATCGCCCCCTTGCTATCATAGAGCTGGCTTGATATTCTGGCGTTGAAACTTTTGCCAGTATTATTGTTTATAACCAAACTGGCAGTCTCCCTGTGCTGTTGCCAGTCGGATAGATATGGCGATGGATACGAATTCATTGCCAAAGTGAAACTGATTGGCCCGGTACTAAAAGTAAAATACCCCGATCTCCCTTCATTGCTTCCCAAAGGCCTGTCCTGATCGTCAAGTGCCTGCAATTGCCACACATATGTTTTGCCCGTTTCAAGATTCCCATTTTCCGGCAACGATGTACCTGTCGTATTTCTTGAAATCGCTTCGAATATCGGCTTTCTTCTGGGTATGTATCTCTTATTTGCATTGGGTTGGCTTCCCTCATCAACTTCGTATATCTTTAGTTGGTAATTAACGTTACCGCCTTTTACAGATGGTTGCACAGGCGTCCAACTGAATGCATTTTGTTTATTCAGCTCCTCAGCAGTTACGGTTGCATTGTCGGTAGGTGTCAGCAATGTTACACCTGTATTATTTTCCGGTTGCACCACACTAAAAGAACTCCATTCCGTCCTTCCTTCATTATCGCCCAGGGGCATCATGTTCTCATCAAGCGCCTGAATTCCCCATACATACTGAGCGCTTGTATCCGGAGTGCCAAGAGTTGGGTGCCAGGGAGCATTGTTAATACTTTTATAGTCTTTTTGCAACATCGGCTTTTGTCTGATTCTGATCTGGGCAGGGGCGTCTCCCTTATCCCCCCTGTAAATCGTCATCCGGTAAGTAACTGTTTCTCCGGATTTTGCAGGTTGTACTGGTGTCCAGCTGAAAGCATTTGGTTTATTCAGTTCATCTGCAGTTACTGTAGCATTGTCGGATGGCTTCAGTAATGTTACACCAGTATTATCTCCCGGTTGCCCTACACTAAATGCAAAATACCCCGATCTCCCTTCATTGCTTCCCAAAGGCCTGTCCTGATCGTCAACAGCCTGCACTTCCCACACATACTGTGCGCCTGTATCCGGTGTTCCCAGCTTTGTTGGCCAGGATGTAGTGGTAATGCTTTTATAATCATGAGTAAGTATAGGCTTTCCATGGTGGGGAATCAGGGTAGGTTCCTCGCCCTTATTCCCCTTGTATATCGTCATCCGGTAAGTTACCAGACCACCGGCCATTGGGGTTTGTGTTGATGTCCAGCTGAAGGCATTTGGTTTATTCAGGTCGTCAGCTGTTATTGTTGCATTATCAGCTGGTGTCAGCAGGTTCACCTGTGGTGGTGTTATCAGGTTAAGGTTAGCCACACAATTAAATGTAAAATACCCCGACCTTCCCTCATTGCTTCCTAGAGGCCTGTCCTGGTCATCAAGCGCTGTTACACTCCAAACATAGCTCATTCCGGTATCAGGCAATGCGTAATCTACCGGCCAGCTTGCTGTAACACGGCTTTTAAAGTCTTTTTCCAGTATTGGCCTATTGGTTCTGTATGCCTGTCCCGGCTCCTGTCCCGGCAGCACTTCCATTACCTGCAGCCTGTAGGTAACTATTCCACCGGTATAGGCAGGCTGTAGCGGAGTCCATTCAAACTGAGGCCTTCTGGTCTGGCTGGCTACACAGGGTTCGCCATTTCTTGGTGATATCAGCGAAGGTGGCTCGTAGGCAATAATCGAAAAATTGCTGCACTGAGGCTGCTGTGTAGTCAGAGCCGCAAGGGTTGTAGGGTTCACGAGTTGGACGCAGATCCGGTAATTGTCATCTGGTATACGCCCCGTCATGGCAGCTGCCTTTTGATCAAAATGTCCACGGTATTTTACATCCTGAGGCGGGAAAATATCCTCAGCATAGAATTGGCTCGAACCTGGCTCGCAGGCTATTACCGGCATTTTACCAAGGTCGGTTTCAGCAATCATCTCCCCCTTGCCATCATAAAGCTGGCACGATATCTTTGCGTTGATACTTTTGCCTGTGGTATTGGTTATTACCACGATGGGGGTCTCCCGGTGCTGTTGCCAGTCGGATAGGTACGGCGACGGATGCGAATTCATCACAAAATTGATGGTCTGGCCCTGGGCGCTCATGCCTAATGCAATCAGCACCAGGGAGATAATTAATCGGATGGTTCTGTAAGTTTGCATATACTATAGTTTATAAATTAACGATGTTCTCAAAAGATTTTCGGTGTATTTATTTAGCGGGTTCTGTGCTCCTGCATTGAATGTGTTGATGGTGCCTGTTACGCTGAAATTAAGCGCCTTGCTTATTTTATATTTTACACCCAGCATGGTGTTCAGCTGCTTCGATGGCCCTATGCTATTCAGCATGCTTTGCGTATAAGTTTCGCCAGCGCTGAGCCGCAGCGTATTTTTGTGGAGGCTATAACTGCAGGTGACACCTCCCGAGTTGACACTTAGCAGACCAGAAGACAGCTGGTTGTTATAACTGCTGGCAAGCAGTGAAAAAGAAAGCGGGTTCTCTGAAAATGCAAGACTATATAAAAACATTCCCGAATTGGCATCATTGTTATTCAGGCTGCCGCTGATAGTATTGTAATCCCGGAACTGATCGTGAGATAAGGTGAGGGCAAACATATTGATGGTCTTGCCGATTTTAATTTTATAGTTTGGATTAAAGCTGTAAGACATAGAAACCATCTGCAGCCGCAGCGAATCATTGGTAACTGTGTTGCGGAACCCGTAGTTCGAAAAATTACCAGACAGGTTAAGGTCTTTTGTAGCCTGCACACTAATATTGGCATACCCTATAATTGCAGAGCTGGTAGCGCCCCTTGTCTGGGTAAGGTTATTCAGGCGTTCTCCTATGCCTCCGCTTATATTTACCTTATGATTGAACAGGCTGAATCTTGGGTCAAGAGTTACTTCCATTCTATCGGTCTGCATAAACGGGTATCCCAGCGACACATATCCATCGCCATAGTATTTACCAACCGCCTTCAATCCGAATTGTTTGCCATCATATCCAATTGTAAGAATATCGGCATTATCTGTGCGTGTGCTATACCGTACCGGAAAAACTGAAGTCGGCACATAATTTGCTGCATCAGATACCAGTTGCGCCCGCTGGTCCCTGGTAAATACTGAGATAGCCGACTCGCCTTTCACATAAAATTGTTTGGAGAGGTTAATTCTGTAATCCAGTGATGTGAGCATCCCGTTCTGCGGATTGGTATATACCGGTTTTATTTTCAGGCTGTTGGTGTCATCCACCGAATAGCCTCCTATAAGGTAGATATGCGAGCCTTCTTCTTTTCCGTAACCTATCTTGGCCGATACCAGGGTTCTCTTAAAGGCGCCCTTAATATTATTGATCGTATCCTCGGCAATAGCCTGCTGCGATGTGCCACCAAAACATTCAAAACGGAACTTTCCGGGAGTAAGCCTGAGGCCCGCTCCGAAAACCGGCTGGTCGCCGAAGGTTAGCTCCGAATAGTGCGGTATCTGTGTGCCTAGCAAAAGTTGCACCCATTTGTATTTAGGCGCTATACCCAACTGGTTCAACGGATTGGCCAGGTACTGTCCGAAATTTTTATAGGCCGGAACAGGCGCTATAACACTGGTACTCTGGGGACTGATATTGATAAGAAAAGGAAGTGAAAAGTCTCTGTAACTGAAGGTGGGATTGCATACCAGCCTGTACAAGGCAGGTGGCCTCCTTGCAGGAATGGTAGAGTCTGCATCCATCTGATAAAAATCGGCATACAATCCTATGGTGCCGGTTACTGTTGGTGATTTCTGCGCAAATACACCAATGGGTAATAACAGAATAAGGAGTATCTTTTTTATGGTCTTGCACATAGAAAAATGAAGTTTGTAACCAAAACTAATTCTAACATCCCAGCCGCCCACGCACAAATGAGGCAACGGTAGTATTGGTTGAGGCAACGGTAAATTGAATGGTTTCATACGCTGTTTTTATATAAAATCGGTTAATTCAGTAGCCGGAATTCTGCGCAGCTTACCTGCTGCAAACTGGGTGAATTTAGGTGTAAAGGTGCGGAAACAACACACCCCCAGAAAGAGTCGAATGACTGATAAGTGAGATGAAACAAACGGTAATTTTAATACCGTTAAACAACGGTACCGGTACCGTCGTTTAACGGTATAGCCAGGAAAATAAAGGGATAAAATCCTGCAAAATATAAACGTAAATTTCTTTACAGAAGACGTACTACCATACTCGAAATATGGATCAGCGTATACTACAAAAAGCACAAAAGCCATACTTGAGATATGGCTTTTGTCTTTTTGTTTGAATTTAATCCATTATTCAACTACTAACTTTCCGTTATAATTCCCATGTTCAGTATTTACAGTTATAAAATAGATACCTGCCGGTGTATCCAGTTTTATATCATTCTTCTTGTTGGTAAGGGTATTGAATTCTTTCACCTTATCCCCTGTTATGTTTGTAATAACAACAACAGAATTCTCAGTCTTATCTGAATTTAAGGTAATAGAGAACTCACCATTAGATGGATTTGGTATAATATTCAATACTGTTTTTACCAGGTTCAGATTGTTTACACTCAGCTTGTTGCAGGTATCTGTTGATAATATTTCAAGTGCAAAAAGCGCTGTATCTGTTCCGCAACTGTTGGTTACACCATATTTAATCATTACTACTCCCGCAGCCAGGCCGTTTACGGTGCCCGTCAATGAGCCAACTGAGGCTATCGATGCATCGCTACTGCTCCAAACACCGCAACATGCATTGCTGGCTAACGTAGTAGAGTTACTCAGGCAAACAAAATCATTGCCTGTTACAGTACCTGCATTAGCCGCTGGGTTCACCGTAATTGTTTTGTAAGCAGCACAACCCGATGGCAATGTATACGTAATGGAGGCCGCCCCTTGAGTTAACCCTGTGATATTACCCGCGGCAGCTCCTATTGATATGATAGCCGGGGTACTTGTGCTCCAGGTTCCTCCACCTATTTCATAAAGCGTATCAGTGGCCCCAACACAATAAACACTGGTGGCAATAATAGCTGGTGGCATAGCATTAACCGTTACTAAAACTGACTTAGAACATCCGTTGGCACCCGTATAATAAATAGAAGCAGTATCCCCCGAGATTCCTACTAATACCCCAGTGCTGTCATCTATCATAGCCACAAGGTTGTTGCTGCTGCTCCAGAGTCCCCCGGTTGTTGCGTCTGTAAATATAATGGCGCTGCCTGCGCATACGCTCGATGTTCCCGAAATAGCCGCTGGCAGTGCATTAACCGTTATTGTCGCACTAACAGATCCTCCTCCACTAAAGTAGTAGGTAATTATAGAAGTCCCAGGTGCAATGCCATTGAGATTTCCTGAAAAACTATCAATAGTAGCAACAGATAATGTGCTACTTGCCCATATTCCACCTGGTGAGGCATCGGTAAGGCTTGTGGCCGAACCAGCGCAAACGCTGGTAGCGCCTGTTATTGGCTGCGCCATTAAATTAAGCGCTCCAGATAATAATATCAAAATTAAAATTGTCTTTTTCATATGTTTTGTATGATTTTTATTGTTTAAGAATAGTATCACCAGAACCAATAAGCGGCGGCAACTAAGAAAAACGCTTATTAATTGCCGCCGTTATATTGATTATTCTACCACTACTTTAGCTACATAATTCCCATTGGCAGTTGTTACCGAAACCATATAAATTCCGGGTGCATTGTCAATCTGAACCATATTATCCTTGTTAGTAACCGTAGTAAACTTCTTAATCGTTTCACCTATTACATTGGTTACCTTCACTTCCGCCGATTCATTTTTATCTGTCTGAAGGTTTACTGTAAAAGAACCCTGGTTTGGATTAGGGAAAACTTTCAGTTCAGTAGCAGGAAGCACATCTGTCTCATCACCTGCAGTGGATCCTTTATGCTTACACAGCTCTACAGTATAAGTGTTGGATACTGATCTTGTCCCGCAGCCTGGCACGTTAGGTGTTGTATAGGTAAGTATGCAGGAATGAGAGAATGGCCACCAACCCCAGAAATCGCCTAAAATAGTTCCACCTCCAACTCCAGGGGTCATAGTTGCATATGGCAATGAACAACTCGTAGACCACGTTCCACCTGGCGTTGCACCGCCCCAGTTTGCAAAATTAATAGTCCCGCCTACGCACACAATATTTGACGGCGACCATAATATTACACCAGGTACTGGTGGTGCATTTACCGTAATAGGTTTGTAGGAAATACAACCAGCCAACGATTTAGCTTTAAGGGTAACAGATCCAGCTGAGAGCCCATTAATATTAGTTGATGTACCTAAGAATGAACTTAAAGACGCATACGGGCTAGAAGGAATTAGAGACCATACACAATTCATTCCAGTGAGCTCGGTTTCGGAAATTGATGAGCCCACACAGACTACTGATGGCCCTGAAGCAATCGGAAGTGGATTGACAGTAACTACTCCAAAAGTAATACAACCGTTCTTATTGTAGGTAATATACTCTGTACATAAGCCGCTGATCCCGGTTAAAACACCTGCGGATGTTATACTGGCACAACCTGATGACAAGCCAAATGTACCTCCTGTAGGATTAACAGTACAGGTTACCGATGAACCTACACAAACATTTGGTGGCACGTTTATTGTTGGTATAGGATAAACAGTTACGGTAACCTGAGCAAAGCATCCCGTAGTATTGTTGGTGTAATAGAACACTTCAGTTCCAGGGCTATTTGCATTTACACCTGTAATTGGGCTGGTTGTTGAAATCGGAGTTGCATGGCCTAAACCGGAAGTCGACCAGGTTCCTGGGCCTCCTGTTGCTGTTAGCGTATTAATATACGACATGTAAGTACAATAACCCAACGTTGTAGCCGAAATAGTCGGCACCGGGTTATTAGTTACCGTATAGGTACTGGTGCAACCACCCGCGGAAGTATAAGTAATTGTTGCGGAACATGGAATGGTACCTGTAGTTCCGCCTGTGCAAACACCAGAAATTGGATTTACAGAAACACAAGTCGGGTTGCTGCTGCTCCAGGTTCCACCCACACAGGTTGTGGCTAAAACAATGGAACTTCCTGAACATACTGTATGAGGGTGCACCAATGGCCCTGTAATAGGACAAGCTGCATTCACAGTAACCGGAACATTAACCGAACATCCGCCCACAGAATAGGTCACTGACCCAACACATGGTGCAAACAACCCGGTTATAACTCTTGAAGAAGTAGAGCCAACCGGTGTCATTGATACACATGGTGTACCGGTCCACGTACCACCCGAAGGGGTAGGGTTAAGAGTTACAGAAGTACCCAGGCAAATACTTACCGGGTTTGGTGTAACGGTTGGTACTGGAGTGGAGCATACTGTAGCATAACTGATGCAGCCTGCCATTGTGGTATAACTGATACGAGAGCAACATGGCGCTGATAAACTTGTGCAGACACCGGTTGCCGGGTTTACCACTATGCATGCCGGATTGCTGCTGCTCCACACACCGCCAATACAGCAGGTAGTAAGGGTAGTACTGCCGCCCGCACAAATACTGAGTGTGCCAGATATAGGGCATGATGGGTTAACTGTAATGGTATAAGTAGATACACAACCTGCAACTGTTGTATAGGAAATGATAACCACTCCCGCTGCTACAGCGGAAACAACACCTGAGCAGTTAACAGTTGCCACTGAGGTATTGCTGCTGCTCCATGGGCATGATGGAACTGGGCTGCAGGAGCCTGTGATCATGGTCAGATTATCACCTACACACATAGATGTAACAGTTCCGAGGATCGGACATGGAGAATTAGGTGTAGAAGTTGCAGAACCCGACATAGTGCTTGTGCAACCAATAGTATTGGTAGCCTTAACCGTATAGGTGCAAGGGCCGCACTCAGGGCCAAAATCAAGAGCGCTGCCTGTTCCTGCCAGCAATGGAGTTACCAGGGTAGATCCGCACGATAATTGGTAATTAACCCCAACCTGTGAACAACCTAAAAATACATGTGGGCATGTGGTCCCAATGCAGTATGGTCCTCCACCGGTTACAGTACATACTGTTGGCAATGCATCTACAGTAACGGTAATAAAAGTACTGCAACCTATATCAGATACATGGGTAATGGTTACGGTGCCGCCCGAAATGCCGGTTACAACACCTGTGCAAGAACCAATAGTAGCTACACTTGTATTACTGCTGCTCCATACGCAACTGCTGCAACTGCTCAGAGTTGTAGTACCACCGGCACAGATATGTGTATTGCCGGTAATTTCGCAACCTTCACAACAACAATGTGTCGCTTTGTTTTCATTAACAAAAGAACCCGAATCATCTGCCGATTTAATTGTACCCACAACATTAAGCCCCATTGAGTTCGGAGATATATTATAGGCGGCTGAATAATTATAGAGATCAACATTTAAATAGTGGGTACCCGCTGATAGAAAAACAGTGGTTGACGTAGTATGAAACGAAGCTGTAGAGCAATTATTTACTACTCCTGATGAGTAAAATGATGTTCCGTCAATATTGGTCGAAAGGATATAGTTGTCATATGCTAATTGCAGATTTACATTTACCAAATCTGCCTTGCACATCGTGAATGGCCTGGTGAGTATTGTATGGTAAGTATATATACCTCCGATTGTAGTAAATCCCTGACTGTTATTAACACAGCTTATCCAGCTACTTTTAGGATTTGTGGCCCAGCAAGAGGGGAAACCGATGCCTATAACATCTGCACTTCCACCAGAAGTTACTTCTATTTCACCTGTGCATATAGGATTGGAAATCAGGGAAGCTGCAATAGCAGGGTCTTCATAAGTAACAATCCACTTTGGATCTTTTACAGGTGCGCCACAATCCAAACCAGGAACCACTGCCGAATTTGTAACAGGATCATAACCAGTATTAACCTTGATTGAATCCACACAACAGGATGTAGTATCTCTTGGGCCTATTACAGGGCCACAATACGGTATAGTAACGGTGGTTGTTACAAAACATCCGGGAGATATCAGATACTTGATAGTAGCAGTGCAAGGGCCGGGGCCGGGATTAGTTGCAGTTACAACACCTGTAGTACTAATCGTACCACATGATGGAGTAAGGCTGCTCCACACACCAGCGGGGGTGGCGTCTGCCAGAGTTGTTGTTGTTGAAGGGCAGGCTATTGTTGTTGCCCCGGTTATTGGCGCTGGTAGAATGTTTGTTACAGATGCGCTTCCCGACATAGTACTGGTGCATCCGGTCGTATTATCAGTTGCTGTAATTGTATAAGTGCAGGGGGAGCATTGGGTACCAAAATCCAATGCAACTCCTGTTCCACCCCTTGACGTTATCAGTGCAGTACCACAATAAACCTTATAGGTAACTCCTACCTGCGAACCACTCAAACCAATATGAGGGCAACCAAAGCTGCTATCGCAATAATTGCCGCCACCGGTTACGTTATACACAACAGGTAATGGCGCCACTGTTACTGTAACGCTGCCATTCATTGTATCACTACATCCGGTTGTGGCATTGGTTGCTACAACTTTATAAACACAATTAGTGCAGAATAATCCGAAATCAAGTGGTGCACCTGAACCAGATAACGGAGCGCCAACTATGGTAGTACCGCAGTACAACTGATAATTGATACCTGGAGATGAACAACTTAAACCAACATGAACACCACTGCTTCCGGCGCAGCAAAATCCGCCGCCGGTAACATTACACAATGGAGGCAATGCCCCCAAAGTTACTATCGCGCTGCCTGTCATCGTACTGCTGCATCCTGTAACCGTGTTAATGGCTACTACAGTGTAAGTACACGCAGTACAAAATGCTCCAAAATCAATAGCAGAGCCAGTTCCTGTAACTGGAGCACCAACTGTGCTAGTGCCACAATATAGCTGATAACTTATACCGGGTGTGGAGCAACTCAAACCAACATGCACTCCTGAGCCTCCAGGGCAGCATACACCGCCACCGGTTACTGTACACAATGGTGGTAATGGATTTACAGTTACCGTTACAGACTGTGGTAAACCTGGGCAACCATTGGCCGATGGAGTTATTGTTATAGTAGCCACTACCGGAGTTGTTCCAGTATTAACTGCTGTAAATGAAGGTATGAGAGATCCTGTACCCGATGCCGCAAGTCCAATAGATGGGTTACTGTTGGTCCAGGAATAGGTTGTTCCTGTTACTGTAGACGTAAATATAATCGGAGCAGTGTTTGCGTCACTGCAACGAACCTGTGTGCCGGTTACAGTTAATACCGGTACGGGGTATACAGTTACTGTTGCAGTACTATAGCAGCCATCCGGCAATGTATAGGTAATTAATCCTGTGCACGGAAGAGATGTTGAAATGCCGGTACATACTCCCGTACCTGCCACTACAGAAACACAGCTGCCGCCGCCATTAAATGTACCACCGGGGGTTGCATCTGCCAAGGTTGTGGTTCCCCCTGTGCCGCAGATAGTTCTTGTTCCCGTTATAGCTGCCGGGGCCGCATTCACGGTTACTGCCTGTGTCACATAACAGCCTGTGTTGCCATAAGTAATTATAGCCACACATCCAGCTGTAATACCGGTTACAACCCCTGCAGGGCTTACAATGGCACAAGATGATGAAGTAGACCATGTACCTCCCGCCGTTATATCAGAAAGCGCAATGGTAGAACCTACGCACACACTTGTTGGCCCGGAAATGGGCGCTGGTGTGGGATAGACTGTTACCGGATAAGTAGTGGAACCACCAATTGAAAAATTGTAAGTGATGGTAACAACTCCTGCCGCAATACCGGTAATTATCCCGGTACCACTTCCTATACTAGCCATTGCAGGGTTGCTGCTTACCCAGGAACCTGGTGAGGCATCGGTTAGTGTAATCGTCGATCCTGTACACACTGCGCTCGGGCCTGTTATCAGTTGTGCAAAAGCGCCAACTGCGCTTAAGTATAACACGAGTAATAAAAATATTTTTTTCATCTTTTTGTTTTAATTAGTTAATTGAATTGATTTGGTTTTGCGAATTATTATTTACAAATCTTGTAAATAGTTTTTATCAGCCATCTGGCAACCGGATATGATGTTGTATTTCTTTCATGATGCTTATTTTTGTACCTACTCTTTTCCCTTTTCGGCAACCGGGTGCATACTCTATTTTGGATTTTCTGCATGCTCCTGTTTGAGATATCAGTTTTGATACCGGATGCAACTTATCTTGAATTGCTGACTCAATGATGCGCAAATGAGCCAACGGTATATTTGGTTGAGGCAACGGTAAAATGTGCTTTTCCATATACTGTTTTTGTGTAAAAAATGGATAATCATGAATCTGGAATGTATTACAGTATATTCGCTGCAAACCGGTATAAAATCAGATGTAAAGGTGCGTCAACAGCACATCCTCAGAAAGAGTTCAACAACTGATAAGTGAGATGAAACAAACGGTAATTTTAATACCGTTAAACAACGGTACCGGTACCGTCGTTTAACGGTATTGCTGAGAAAAGAAGTGATAAATAATACGGAAATCCTGATTAAAATAGATTTTTATTCAACAGGAATCGCAATTAATAGAACGCATCACGAAAGATCATCCGGCAACAGAAACTCGACTGCAGTTCCCCTGTATTGCTTGTCCGGAAAAGCATCTTCAATATGTATATAGAGTTCTTTGCCGGTTAGCTGAGAAATAAGATCCAGCCGTTGCTGGGTAATTTTCATCCCTTTGCTTATATGTGTTTTCAGTCCCTCTCGTCCAAATGTTCCCTCTTTTGGTATCCCCATTCCATCATCGATGATCCTTATCTTCAGCATACCCTTTTTTGCTTTACTGATTGTGATTTCCAAGTGGCCATTTTCTTTCTTTGGCAGTATACCATGCCAAATAGCATTTTCTATAAATGGCTGCATCAGCATTACCGGTACCATGGTTTCATCGCCGTCTATCTCAGGGTCAATGTTTATTTTATAGGTAAGCTTCTCGCCAAACCTCAGGCCTTCCATCTCAAGGTAAAGTTTAAGGTATTCTATTTCATCATCAAGAGGAATATACTTCTTCGAAGAAATATCCAGGTTCATACGGATAAGCCTCGCAAAATTCGATAGGTATAAGTTGGCCTCGTGCGTTTCATTGTTGTTGATATACACTTGTATAGAGTTCATTACATTGAAAATGAAATGAGGGTTCATCATAGCCTGCAGCGCCTGTTGCTCCAATTGAGTCACCTGGTCCTTTATCATCAATTCTTCACGGTGTTTCCGTCTCGATACTTTCAGTCGCATCCTGGCAATTAACACAACAATCAGCATAAATATAAAAGCGCACACTAGCCAGAACCATAGCGCCTTCCAAAAGGGGAGTGCAATGCTGAAATGAAATGAACGGGGTTCGCTCCATAAACCATTGAGTATCCTGGCTCTTACCTGGAAATGGTAGTTTCCGGGTGATAATGAAGAGAAATAAATGGTAGTATTTTGGGTCACATCCCACTCCTGATCATCCTTAAGTTTGTATTGGTAGATTACTTCATTTCCCTGCTTGAAAGCTATTGCTATAAAATCAAAACGGAGATTGTTTTGGCTAAAATCGAAAGAATAGCTGCGCTCCGGATTCAGAGATTCATGCCCATTCTGAACTTCAGATATATATATCGGCGGCGGAACAGAATGTATGCCTGTTGCCGTTTTACGATCTATAACAGTCAATCCCGCAGAAGTGGCAAAGCAAAGCTCACTGTCATCAGCAAAAACATCATTAACGTCATTTGAACCTAGTCCATCACCAATTGTAAATTTTCTCGTAACGGTTAAAGTTCCCCCTTCGGATTTCAATAATGTTACTCCCTTGCTGGTAGCAACAAATACTTCGGTTTTATGCACAAATACCTTTTTGCAGATATTGCTGCTCAGCCCTTGAATCTCACCCACAAAACCTAATTTTGTGTCATTTTTATATAAGGATATGCCTTGGCCATAGGTTGCAATAAGAAATACCGAATCTGAAGTTTCGGAAATGGAACTGATCCTGTATCCGCTACTCACCTTCTTACGTGCGCTATTTAGGTATGCACCTTGTTTCTTGCTATATAAACCTTCTTCTGTACCATACCATGTTTCATTATTTACATCTGTAAAAACGGAATAAATCCTGATCCCCTCTGGATTTATATAGTGCAATGGATTCCCATTGGCAACATCCGCCGACTCACCTTCATATATTCCTTTTGCTGAAGCAATGCTAAGCTGGTCATTCCTGAGGCATAAATCTTTTACATTTATTATTTGTTTGGGATTGTTTCGCAGGATCTGCGTATAATCTAGTAGATGTGAAGTTTTTCGAATGTTGTCCATATACAACATAAAAGCGTCCGATCCTATCCACATGTGTTTGCCAGAAACTATTATTTTCAATATCCTGTTATCCGGCCTTTTATATTCTCCAATCAGGTCCGGATTTATCCTGTCTTTTTGTATAGCTGCAACTCTTCCATTATCAAGCCCCGCATAAATTATACCTTCAGCTTTTGTTACGGAGGCAACATAATTGCCGCCCAATCCGTTTACCGCATTGTAGTTTCTTACTGCTTCAAATCCATGTGGAAGCATATATAGACCGTCGCCTATGGTTGAGATCCAGAAATTGCCTTCAAAGTCTTCACAAATATCGCAGGTATTTTCGCCTGGCATATAGTGTTCAGGTATTTTCGTAAGGTCATTATAATCATAACAAAATACACCGTTTCCTTTTGTAGACATCCAGAGTTTATTGCTCCTGCTCAGGTAAATTGACCTTATTATATTCGGGTCAAAATCTTTGCTCAATGGTAGTATCATTTTTTGCAATGTATCTTTTTGCAATACAATTCCTTTAGGCGAGCAGAATAAAGTGCCACCATCCTTTAGATAACAATACCCACTTTTATAATTACTGAAATATCTGCTGCTGAATCGTTTTATAGTGTCATTTGATAAATAAATCAAGGGAATAATACCGCCATAATTCTGCGAAATAATATAGTTGCCTGCTCCGCTGCTATTCATTATAATACCACCAACCGGTAACTTCGCACTTACGGGGTCAATTCTCTTTAAATTCAGTCCATCAATGACTACATATTCATGTTCAGTTGCAAACCAGAGCCGGTGTTGTTTATCTTCAAAAAAATGTAAAAATGACCCTTTCGATGTTGCCGAAGCAAGCAACCTGCTATTATAGAAATTGTAGAATTCTCCATTAAAATAATAGGTTAGTGTACCATTGAATCCCAGAAACCAGATTCTGCCTTCCATATCCTCATATACACGCAACATTTCATTATCAGAAAGGGCAAGAGGTGTACTGAAATTAGTGAATTTATGACCATCATACCTTGATACCCCATCTTGTGTGCATATCCACAAATAGCCTTTACTGTCATTGAGCACAGAATATACAATACTACTTGCCAGCCCGTCGTTAACGGTAAAATGCCGCATATTGATTTCTCTGCCTGATAGCGTACATGCCTGCAAAATGAGTATCAGGCCAATGGTTACAATGCGGCGAATAAAGTCTGTCATATCAGGCTATAAATTGTTTCGCCCTTTCAAGCAATTCTGTACTTCTGCGTCGTGACACCGCCAGCGACCGTCCATCCGACATAATCACGTCAATGCCGTTTTCTTTATTTATATTTTTGAGGTGTGTAAAATTGATGATGCTCGATTTGTGTATCCTGAAAAATCCCAGATCGGCCAGCAGGCTCTCATATTCTTTCAGCGTTTTCGATACCACTACTTTGTGGCTCCTGGCCATGTAGAATGAGGTATAATTATCATCCCCCTCCAGGTACATCACATCTTCAAGGTCCACTATATTGTACCCATTGGTATCGGGCAAAGTAATTTTTTTTATTGCACCGGGGTTATGCAGCATATTCACAAGGTGGTTAACCACAGCGCTGTAATTTTCATTGTCATTAGCCTTTCTCATCGCCTGTATCTTAAGCAGCTTTTCTTCCACCTGTATTAATTCATTCACATCCACCGGCTTCAGCAAAAAGTCTACTGCCGATGCTTTTATAGCATTGAGCGCATATTTTTCGTGTGCCGTTACAAATACTATCAGTGGCACATACTCTATCATTTTTAGCAGTTCAAAACCATTCTTACGGGGCATCGCTATATCCAGATAAACCACATCTGGCCGCTTGTCATTTATGACAAGGGCTGCGGCCTCAGCACCCATGGCTGTATCAATTACCTCAATAGCCGGGCAGTATATACCAAGCAGCTTATTAAGGTTGGTTATGGCATGCAATTCATCATCTACTATTATGGCTTTTAGATATTTTTTATCAGGCATATTTCGGGGCAACTGGTTTAGTCCAATAAATATACTCAGGATAAGTTGAAATGACAACTTCATGACGAATATAATATTTTAAATTCCTAATATGTGGTTATGTCTCAACTCCCATTAATAAAAGATGAAGAAATCCTTCACTTCTTCATTAATCCAGCCCGGTTAGGTCTGGAGAAATTTTGCAAATTTTTTACAAAATTCTGACTGGCTTTAAATCTCATAAATGTAGGTAGTCAACTAATTTGTTTTAAGTTCCGAAGGATTTCGGAAGAAGCTTTTTATTCTTCTCGGGTTGGGGGCTTGGGTTTATAAAATTGAAATATAGCAGCATAGAGTATCTGAAAACCTATGCAGGTATGTATTCTTGTATAAAATCAAGCCTTAGAAATTATATCTGAAAATAAGAATAAGATATTTTATTTTACTCTCCTGCACTTTTTATCCAGTTCCCTATGGTCAATCCAATCATTGAGTTGCTTTACCAAGGCAGTATCCTGGCCTCGTTTCAGTCCGCAGTCATACATGGCAACCATTGGGTTTTTATCGGTTATCCTGCTCATAAATTCAGCAGGGGAGGGTAGCTCTTTAAGTGTGCTGTATTCCTTATATGTATAATTTGTAAAAGCTGAATTAATGCCCACGCCCCGGCGGTCGAGCAGGTAGCCTTTATGAAGCAAAACAGGAAGCGCGCCTGCGCCTCCTGTTTTTATATCCGACTGGTCGGGGTAAGATTCTACCTGTTTTTTATCGGTCGATAGAACAACCGCTACCCGGTTCCTGTAGTCTTTCTTTGTTTTATAAACAATAATATGCGGCAATGCTGAAACAGGTTTTGTTTGTGCTGTTACAAACGTGTTGAGCAGTAAAACAGCAACTGAAAAACCAGTAATTTTTTTCATCATTTTGCGATCACTATTTTCTTGGTTACCATCCCTTCTGGGGTATGGATCTGCGCCAGGTAAATTCCAGGTGCAAAACTGCTTACACGTATATTGATTGTATGCTGGTTGCTATCCACATTCATAGCAAGTATTTCGCGGCCCTGCATGTCTGTAACAGTAATATGGTCGATAGTTACATCCTGTGCAATAATGTTAACCACATCCCTTGCAGGATTGGGGAAAACAGCAATATTATCAGCAAGCGTAACGGTGTTTACTCCCACATTGGTATGTATTTGAACAATAACGGGGTTAACATAGAAATCGCTTCCGGCATATAAAAAAGAACTGCTGCCTGATGGCTCATACTGCACTGCGAATACGTACTGGCCGCTGGCCGCTGTTACATGGGCGTTATTGAAAGTGTAGGAGTTGAAATTCTGATTGGCAATGGTTTCAGACGGGAAGTTCTGCACCACAAAAGTTGCCCCCGTTGTAGTGTTGATGAGTGTGCCTTGTATAGCTCCACTGTAATCGGGGTGGCCGGTCATTGAACTTGGGCTAAACATGTTATTCATTATTTTAGTGGTTACATTTATAGGCCCGTTGATAATCATATTTGTACCGGTGGTTACAGCAACCGGCGCATATACTTCAAGCAGGTCGGAAGTAAAGCCTGTGATTCTTACGTCCACCCGGTTGTCATTATAGAAAATACCACTATTGGCGGCTGCTGTCCATGTGGTTGTTCCGGTTGCCTGGTACATAATACGTACTATGTATCGACCCGGAATCATTGCCATTAAACCTGAGGGATTTGAAAAGATAAGTGCCGATGATGTAGAGCCAGCAGCAATTGTCTGACTGGTCAGGGTCTGAATAGTAGCTACGTAGTGATTCAATGTATCGAAAACCTGTGCTGCTATGCTGCCGCTGAATGCTGTAGTATTTGTGTTGGTTACAGTAGCAATAGCAGATATTGGTGCGTTATAAACATATGGATCGTTATTTGGGACATCAAGAAAAGACGCCATTTTAATTTTGCCGGTTGAAGATAAGGCGCTGTCGGGCATAATACCCATCAAAACTGCCTGATCGGTATTAAAGTTACCGCCGCCGCCACCAGTACCCAGAGAAGGAGGTGCAATTGCATCAACAGTATAATACCCGTTAGGGCCCATGCCGCCCCAGCCCCAGTTAAAATGCATTTTGTTTGTAGCATCATAACCATCACAAACCCAGCAATGACCACCTGCCGAGCCTACACCTTTATACAGTAGGGGTCTTTTGGCATTTAGTTCTGCCTGAATCAGGCTAATCCAACCAGATGTACTATATGCAGCCTGGGTGGGGGTGTGAAATGCATTATAAATATCTCCAAGAACGACCGATGGGGAAGTGGTAATTACTGTTCCGCTCCTCAGATACCCTTTCAATGACCTTTTATAACGGAAATAAGTTGGAAAGGCATACTCTGCGTTATTGGTATAGGGAGGCGATGTTTCGCTCTTGGTAACGTAAGTACCACTTTCAGATGGAGTATACTGCATATCAAGCGATACGCCTACATGATACATCAGCGTTTCTATGGCTGCGTTAGCTGCTGTAAGCGAAGTATTCATAGAAGTCCAGTCGTAACCCGTACTTCCGAAATCTGCTGTCTGGCCGCCATACATTCCACCTGGCGGAGTATAGGTATGGGATGCGCATCCCACCGAAGGCCAGTTCCAGTACTTCATTACCTGAGCCATTGCGGTTGCTACACAACCTGTTGGGGAGCTTCCGGGACACAGATTATTGTAAACGGGGAGTTGATCCCAAGTGGTATTGCATAAAAAATAAGTGCTGCTGGGAAATACAGCTGTTGTTCTTGCTGCCGGGCTGTTTCTGGCCACCATAAGATTAGCCCATTGTTCGGCTGTTCCTTCCCTGGCAGGAAGATTGTGCTCCAGAGCTGCCGTTATCTGGTTCTGATAGCCCTCCGTCCAGTCTTTTGCAGAAGGAGACATTTTTTGCCGGTCAAAAAAAGATTCGAAAGAATAAGCAAGTACAGGTATAATATTATCATCACCTGATACCATAATGAAACCAGGGCCAGAAGTGAAATTAAACACATAGTAATCAACCACGTTTGCACCATTTATCTGCGCAGTGGCCACATAGCTGGTAGCAAGCTCATTGCTGCTACTAACGCCGGGAATATTATTGGAAATCAGGAAATTACTGCCGATGGTTTTTGCTGTATTTTCACTTACAGCTTTTCCATAACTGGCAATGCCAGCCCCCAGGAGCAGCAACAGGATGTTGGTTGTAATAAAGTTCTTTTTCATACTAGATTTAATTGGTTTTGGTGCTTGGTTAAAGAATCAGAAAAATGATATTTAGTAAAAATAAGTAAAAATGAATTGTGAAACTTGTTACTGCCAAAAAAATATTTTAATAAACAAAAAAATCCACCATCCCGCTTTTGTCATTTTTAGCCAGATGTAAATTCTTTCACAATGCACTGTGGTGAAAGCCTTTACAAAGGATAATAATTACAGAAAAAGCAGGATGGTGGATTTTGATAGGTCAATTCCAGTCTTACTTCTTCTTAAAATCGATCGGCACTATTAATTTTAAACTTATGTTTCTTCCCATATTCGACACGCCGGTCTGCTGTACTCCATTAACAATATTGCTGTTATATTTAAACCTGCTCATATAATCAATATACGAGGTGTTTGCGATATTCGTTCCGCAGATATACAATGAAAATGCCTTCCTGTTGTGAATTACAACATCACTTCCCAGCCCGATATTGATGAGCGTATAAGCAGGCGTGGTTGGGACTTTGTCTGGTACCCCGGCATAGGCACTGGCCTGCTGGTAAACATTTGATTGTTCAAATGCATGAACCACACCTATACGGAAGTAAGAATTATCAAGCCAGCTTTTGAGTTTTCTGGCCGTTATGGTAATTTCTGACTTCAAAGAGGCTGGTGGTGTAAAAGGTATATACTTTACACTATCTGGCACATTATTAAGGTGCACATTAGCTACCGCATAAGAGTTATACCAGTCGAACCACTTCAAACCTGAAGGATGAATATCGAGCAAAACCTCTCCACCTGAAATTGTAGCGTCGGTTTGCGAATAGCGGAATACAGAAGCGTCAGGGAAGCCTGGATTACTGCTGTTTACTGAATCCTGTCCATTGGTAGCCATTAACTTCTGGGCATAAATAAAATTACTGATGCTGTTGTAAAACAGGCTTGCCTCAGCAGTTACATCCTTCGATTTATAGCTGGGTGTGAAATCGAATTCAAAACTTGTTTCAGGTTTCAGTTTAGGGTCTCCTATTTCATAAATCACTGTACCGTCGTGGATGCCGTTTGAACCGGTTTCAGCCACATTAGGCGCACGGAATCCCTGGGCTATATTAGCTTTGATATAGCATTTTTTAGTGGCATTGTAAGTTGCACCAAGCGAGCCCGACAGACCGCTGAAATTGGATGAATAGGCGGTAAACTGATGAATAGCATCCGGGTCGGTGGACGGAAGTTGATTGCCGTTACTGTCCACATAATCATCGTGGCCTTTGAAGGTGCGGGTATCGTACCTTAAACCTGCGCTGATAAAGAATTTACCGGCCTGCTTGTTGGCGATGGCAAAAGCACCCAGATCGAACAGATCATATTCCGGAATAAGAAGCAAGGTTCCTTTATTCTTTGAATTCTGATACATGCCATTGGCGCCTGCTGTAAAATTGAGGCCATTCCATGTTGGTGACACATAACGCAGGTCGTAATTATAAGTATTGAGGTAGTACCAGATATTGGAAGTGTTGGGGATAGTGATATCATTGTTTTCCTGCCTGCTGTTTGTCTGCATGGCAAATCTCCCTATGATTCTTCCTTCGCCTACTGCAAGGCTGTTATCCCAAACCAGTTTATCGTGTTTCACTAACTGGTGTATAACGAAAGGACTGTAAGATTTCAGGTCGCTGTTACTTACTTCAGTTTCAGAAGGATCGCCGTTGGCATCCAGTATCTGTTTCATAAAGGTACCTGCTGAATCTTTCACGCCTTCGGCAATCCCGGTGCGGAATTCAAAATGACTGTAATGCAACTGGGAGAAGCCCCATTTGCGGTGTATGCCCACTGTAGCATCATAATTCAGGTTATTGAACTGGGTGTTGAAAACGTAACCATCGGCAGGGTTCTGGTAGGCATGAGCAGCAGTGTAATCCACTCGGCCACCAAAGCTAATGCCCTTCAGCGTGCCTGCAATCTGGCCTTCTGTGCCTATAAGTCCGTTGTTGGTCTGGTATCCCATGTTTACTTCACCTTTTATCTGCCCCTCGGGCAAGGTTTTTTCAGGCAGTATATTGATTACTCCTGAAATTGCATCAGAACCATAAACCAATGATGCCGGCCCTTTCAGAATTTCTATTCTGTCAGCAGAATATCCATCAATTTCTATGCCAAACTCATCGCCCCACTGCTGACCCTCCTGGCGCACACCATCGTTAATGGTTACAACCCGGTTATATCCCAGGCCCCTGATCACAGGTTTCGAGATGCTCTGGCCATCACTTATACCCGATACACCTGGTATGCGGGACAAGGCATCGATAATGTTGGTAGATGCATTTTGCTGTAAATAACTTTTTGTTACTTCGGTTACCGGCTGCGGACTGTTCTCTGCAATTTTTGCCTGGCTGGTTCCGGTTACGACCACTTCATGTTCTTCTACTGCAGATTCGGAAAGGGCAAAATCTTTTATTGTTGCTCCTTTTATTTTTACTATTTCAGCCTTGCTCTCAAAACCTAGGACGTGTACTGCAACCAGGTAAGATCCTTCGGGTAATTGCTTTAATGAGTAATTGCCTTCTATATTGGTCATTGCGCCAATTTTAAGGTCTTCAACATAGATACTGGCAAACGGAACAGGTTTACTGTTTTTATCGGTAACCTTGCCGTTCAGCTCATTCTGAGCGAATGATTTTATAGAAAATAAACACAGTAATAAAACTGATAAACGAATATACTTCGAGTTCATAAATAAATAGTTTGAAATAAATTAATAAATAAATGCCAGCCTTGAATGAGGCTGAAATGAAAAATCATTGCGGGGAACCAATAATAATGAACTGAAATTGCTCATTAGTCTTATGGTCTTCCCAATAAATACTTAACTGAATAAGCCCGAATCGGGTGGGGGTTTCAGAATTGAGGCTAACTGAAAAGAATAACTTGAGTGTAAATAATAAAAAGTAGGCACCGCAGTAGTTTCACACCCCAGAAATTCAAAATTGTAATAGGAAAGAATTTTTCCGTCTGTTGGCGGGTGGATGTGATGCCTTGTCATGTGTACCAAATTATCTGCCGTAATTCTATCGTTTGGCTCAAAGCTTTCTGCAATACTGTGAATGAGGCTTTCTTCATTACAGTCGTGAAAAACGGTTACTGAAACAAAACCATCCTTAATTGTAAAATTACTTATATCATATAATTCGCCATTTTGCCACAATTCATCAGCCCCGTTTAATTGTTTAAATTCCTCAAGCGACAATTGAATGACTTCAAGTTTTTCCCGCGATTTTAATTCATGTTGCGCTTGTTTTTTATCCCGGAACTGAGCTATATCATAATATAAATACAACAAGGCACTGAAACCGAAGCAAAGTATCAGCAATATGTTTAATGCCTTATGTATAATTTTCTTCACTGGAAGGTATGTTAGGGCAAAGTTACCATTTCGGAGTAGAAAAGGGAAAAAATATCAAACTAAGCTTTTATTACCAATTCAACCCAATTTAAAATAAGCTGAACAATCGCTTTTCAGGAGAATAAGGTATATTTGCCACCCAATTTATTATATGAGTTTCAGACGTATATTAGTATTATACCGATTGCCAATTGCGATTGCTTTATTTGCCCTTGGTTTTTTGCTGGGTTTCAAAGTTACCTGGTGGATTGCATGGATTCCTTTCCTGGTTTCCATATTGATGGTTGTAGCTTATTTTATGATTGGCCCTATGACACTCATCCAGGGATATATGGAAAGCGGTGATATGGAAGGCGCCAAAAAGCTGCTAAGCAAAGTAAAGTTCCCTGACCTGCTTTACAAGCCTATCCGTTCCTCCTTTTATATGCTACAGGCCAATTTCTCGACGATGGGAGAAGACCTGGATCTCGCTGAGACGCAATTAAGAAAAGGACTGGAATCCGGAGTAACTGAAAAGGAATACGAGGGTACTGCCTACCTGCAGTTGGGTGCCATTGCTCAGAAAAAGGGTAAAACCAAGGAGGCTTACGAGCATTTACGTAAGGCTGTTCAGCTGGGGTTACCTGATAAAGACAATTCCGCAACTGCTTATCTGCAGTTATCCAGCATCTGTATACAGCGCCGTGACTTCAGGAATGCCAAAATTTATTTTAATAAGGCAAAAGCCTGCAAGGCTACAAATGTTCAGGTAGTGGAGCAGATCAAGGAAATGTCGAAATACATTGCTCGTATACCAGGGTAATCAAAAGTGTAATTGATTGATATTTTATTTGAATTTATTTAGTTTTATATTTCCATATCCAATATATCTTTTCGCTAAATTGGTAAATCGCCAAGCATCCAACAAAAAGTTTAATTTGGCAGATAAAGGTTTAGATTAATGCTAACCTGGATTGTTCACCATGCAAATATTTTTTTCTCAAAAAGTTAATGTATTTTTTTTGTCTCTAATCTTTTTTTAGTAAGTTTACCATTTATTAAGAAAAATAATTCTCTATTTAAGAACAGGCATATGAAAAGAAACGTTTTACTCACGTCAGCTTACCCTAACACAACAGGCGCTTTCCGTTTAAAATCAATCAGAACAAGCATAATGGTTATGCTGTTATGTTTAGCTGGTTTTAATGGCTTTTCAGCCGTAACGGTTGTTCCCGCGCCCAATGGTGGCAACATATGCAGCACAGTAGCTACCTCGCCAACCAATGTGGGCGTTATTACCATTACTGAAGGTTTTAACAATGATTTTCCTGCTGGCGCCAGCCAGTTGGTTATTGCTCCACCAGTTGGCTGGTCATTTGTTGCAGTTTTGCCATCAGTGGTTGCTACAGGTGGCGATGTTACCATCGGAGTAATGAGCATCACAGCCGGTTTATATACTATAAATTTCAATTCTCCCACAACAACACACATTGACGCTATTACTATTACCGGCCTCCAGGTTACAGCCAACACTGTCGGCTCATTGCCCGGCAATTTATTTGCTCAGACCAATCTAGGTATTACAGGAATTACCACAGGTTCAGCAGGTACCAATTTTGGTTCACTGGCTATTACATCTGCTGTGGTTCCCTCAGTTACTATTTCCGGAGCACCGTCCGGCCCTATATGTGCCGGGACAGGCGTAGTATTCACTCCTGTGCCAACTAATGGCGGTGTATCGCCTACTTACCAGTGGTTTGTAAATGGATTATCTGTTGGTACTTCACCATTTTATTCCACCAGTACTCTTGCCAATGGCAACACTGTTTATTGTATCATGACCCCAACTGCAGGTGGTTGTACTTCTCCGGCTACAGCTACTTCAGCTACTATTACCATGACTGTTAACCCATTGCCTACTGCGGTAACAGTGAGCGGTGGTGGTACTTTTTGCGGAAACACTACAATTACAGCAGCTAATGGCGGCAGTGGCACAATATACTACCAGGGAACAACATCCGGAGGTACTTCAACTGCTACTCCTTCTGTATCACAGGTTATTGCTACATCAGGTACCTATTATTTCAATGCTCAGTCAGCAGCAGGTTGCTGGGGAACACAGGGCAGCGCAACTGTTGTTGTTAATACATTACCTTCTACTGTTACTGTTACCGGCGGCGGAAGTTTCTGCGGTGGTACTACTACATTGAATGCATCGAATCTCGGTGATGGTACAATCTATTATCAGGGTATTACCTCCAATGGTGTTTCTGTGGCATCACCTACCAGTTCGCAGGTTATTGCAGCTTCTGGCACTTATTATTTCAGGGCTTATAACGGCACCTGCTGGAGCAATCAGGGTAGCGCAGTTGTAACTATCAATGCACTGCCTACAGTTATTACCGTAACCGGTGCAGGGACTTTTTGTGGCAATACAACAATAACTGCAGCTAACGGCGGAAGCGGTACCATATATTTCCAGGGTACAACTTCAGGTGGCACTTCAACCGCCACTCCATCTGCATCTCAGGTGATAACTACATCCGGCACTTATTATTTTAATGCTCAGTCGGGCGCTGGTTGCTGGGGACCTCAAGGTAGCGCGGTTGTAACCATCAATCCTGCTGCAACTGCAAATGCAGGTTTACCTCAGTCCATTTGCGCAGGTACTACTATAGCCCTCTCAGGAAGTATTGGTGGCAGTGCATCTACTTCTACCTGGAGCGCACCTAGCGGATCTTTCTCTAATGCAAGTTCATTAACTTCAAATTATACTCCATCAATTGGCTGTGGTGTTGTAACACTGACACTGACTACAAACGACCCCGATGGTGCTGGGCCTTGTTCTGCAGCTACAAGTACAGTAAATATCACAGTTAACCCATTGCCCAATACTCCTACTGTCACAGGAGGCGGCACTGCTTGTGGTTTTACAACATTAAATGCTTCTCTGGTAGGCGGTGGAACTATTTATTTCCAGAATACTACATCTGGCGGAACAAGCATTATTCTTGGCGGAACACCACAGGTTGTTACTACAACAAATACTTACTACTTCAGGGCGCTTAACGGCGGTTGCTGGGGACCTCAATCTGTAACTGCTGTTACTATCAATCCACTACCTAACCCTTATACGGTTACTGGCGGCGGCGGATATTGCACCGGCAGTACAGGTAGCGATGTGGGCTTGAGCGGTTCTGATGCAGGCATTAGCTATCAGTTGCAGAGAGGTGGCATTAACGTTGGTGCAACAGTACCAGGCACCCTGGCTGCTCTTGATATGGGTTTGCAGACAGTAGCAGGAATTTATACTGTTATTGCTACCAATCCTTCTACAAGCTGTACACTTACAATGGGCGGCAGCGCTTCAGTTTCAATTAATGCTTTGCCTACACAATATACTGTTTCAGGTACTGGTAGCTATTGCGCTGGTGGTGCGGGAGTAACAGTTAACCAATCAGGATCAGCTGCCGGTGTAAACTACCAGTTGATGCTTGCTGGTCTTCCGGTAGGTTCTCCTGTTGCAGGAACCGGCGCTCCAATAACTTTTGGCCCGCAGACTTCTGCTGGTACTTATACTGCAATTGCAACAAATACCACTACCGGCTGTACCAACAATATGCTGGGTAGCGCTGTAATAACTATTAACCCTGCACCTGCTGCATTCTCTGTTACAGGTGGTGGCGCAGTTTGTACTGGCGGTCTTGGACTGGCAGTAGGACTTGCAGGTTCAGTTGTTGGTACTTCATACCAATTATATAAAGGTGGTGTTATTTCAGGTGCGGCAGTTGCAGGTACCGGTGGTGCATTATCTTTCGGTTTACAGACTACCGCAGCTACCTATACAGTAGTAGCAACTATTGTTGCCACTGGTTGTACTGCTACAATGACCGGCAGTGCTATTATTACTAATAATCCTTTACCTGGCGCTTTTGCAGTTTCCGGCGGCGGTAATTATTGTTCTGGTGGAACTGGTGTTGCAGTTGGCCTTTCAGGTTCAGCCGTTGGTATCAATTACCAGTTATACCTTGGAGGTGTTTCTATAGGAACAGCAGTAGCTGGTACAGGCTCTGCTATCAGTTTTGGTTTACAAACCGGTGCCGGTACTTATACTGTAGTGGCAACAAATGCAACTACTGGTTGTACTGCAAATATGACCGGCAATGCTGTAGTCGTGATTAATGCATTACCTACAGCATTTACGATTACAGGCGGCGGCAGCGATTGCACTGGTGGTGCAGGTCTGAATATTGGTCTCTCTGGCTCTCAGGTAGGTGTTACTTACCAGCTTTTCTTGTCATTCGTTCCATTGGGTGCCCCTATAGCAGGTACCGGCGCGGCCCTGAGCTTGGGACTTCATACTACAGCCGGATTTTATACTGTGGTTGCAACCAATACAACTACCAGCTGTACCAACAATATGACGGGTGGAGTTGCAATTACTATACTTCCTTTGCCTACAGCATATGCTGTAACAGGTGGCGGTGGATATTGCACTGGTGGCACTGGTGTTCATGTTGGATTGAGCAATTCAGATATTGGTGTTAACTATCTCTTATATCTCGGGGCTGTACCAGTAGGTGTACCGGTTGCCGGCACAGGTGGCTCGCTTGATTTTGGTTTACAGACTGCAGGCGGTACTTACACTGTTATCGGAACCAGCACATCTACAACCTGTGTAAATAATATGTCTGGAAGCGTTGTTATAACAATCAATCCATTACCAGGAGTATTTAATGTAACAGGTGGTGGCTCCTATTGTTCAGGCGGTACCGGCGTGACTGTTGGCCTTAGTGGTTCGGCTGTTGGAGTTGATTATCAGTTGATGCTTGGCGGTTTCCCAATGGGGGCAGCTTTACCAGGCACTGGTGCATCGCTTGACTTTGGTTTGCAGACTGCATCAGGTACATATACTGTTGTTGCAACAAATACCACTACAACCTGCACCAACAATATGACAGGTAGTGCAGATGTCACTATTAATCCATTGCCCACAGCCTATAATATTACCGGCGGCGGCGGCAGTTATTGTGCCGGTGGCACAGGTTTTGATTTAGGATTAGATAATTCTGATCCAGTGATAAATTATTCATTATACAATGGTGGCAGCCTCGTGGCTACATTGTCTGGTACAGGCGCTGCACTCGATTTTGGTTTCCAGACTGTAGCTGGTACCTATACAATAATTGCTATTGACCTCTCAACTGGTTGTACTTCAACTATGGCGGGCAGTGTAGTAATTAATATTGTTCCATTACCAACTGTTTATAACCTCACTGGCGGCGGCGCTTATTGTGCCGGTGGAACAGGTGTCGATGTTTCCTTAAGTGGTTCAGAAGTTGGAAAAAATTATCAGTTATTTGTGGGTGGCGTAGCTACCGGTGCTGCAATGCCTGGTACAGGTTCTGCTCTTGATTTCGGACTTCAGACTGCTGTTGGTACTTATTCCTGTGTAGCAACTGATGCTACTGCCGGATGTACCAATAATATGACTGGTGCTCCGGCCATAACCACCAATCCTGCGCCTGCCGCTTTTGCTGTTACTGGCGGTGGCCCTTACTGCGTAGGTGGTACAGGTTCTGATGTTGGTTTGGGTGGTTCTGTAGTTGGTGTTGATTACCAGTTATTTAATGGTATAACACCAGTAGGAGCTGCTATGGCAGGTACCGGTGCGGCTCTTGATTATGGCTTGCAGACAGTAGTTGGTACTTATTCAGTTATTGCTACCGACCCGTCAGTTACGTGTACTGCTACAATGACTGGCAGCGCGGTTGTGTCTACCGTTGCTTATCCTGTTGTTGCAGCTATTTCAGGCCCTTCAGTTGTTTGTCAGGGTGCAACAGCTACTCTTGCTGATGCTACTCCTGCAGGAGTTTGGAGCAGTATTACACCTGCAATAGCAACAATAGATGTAGCTGGCGTGGTTACTGGTGTAACAGGCGGGATTGATTCTATTAATTATACAGTTACCAACGGTGCAGGCTGTGCTACCACTGTTGCTGTTACTATCGATGTGTTGGCTGGTCCTGCTGTTGCAGCAATAGGGGGTACATCAACTACCATATGCCAGGGATCAACCGGTACTTTTACTGAGACTACTACCGGTGGTGTATGGAGCAGCAGTAACACTGCTGTAGCTACTGTAAGCACAAGCGGTGTAGTAACCGGAGTTGCTACAGGAAGTGCTACTATATCGTACACTGTTACCGGTGGTACCGGCTGTGCAAATTCTGCTACAGTGGCAGTTACTATCGGATCAACAATTCCATCAAGCGCTCTGTTACCAACTACTTCTGCCACAATGTGCGATACCAACCTGGTTAAGCTTTATGTAGCTACAGCCGGCGGCGGTAGCGGACTGTTCTATACATGGTATCTCGGTGGTGTTGCTATTCCTGGCGCTATTACTGATACTTATTATGCTACCACTCCGGGTTCTTATACTGCAATGATCAGTAATGGTACCTGCAGCGAAACATTCCCGGCAACTACGGTTCTTAATCCACCACATCCGGTTATTTCGCTTGATACTATTCCTTTCTTGTTGTTTACAGGATCATTTGTAGGCTATCAGTGGAATATGAACGGTGCACCAGTACCAGGAGCAACAACCAACAATACCCCTGAGCGTGGCGCTGACAGTACCTATTATACAGTTACGGTTACAGATGTAAATGGATGTGCACGTACTTCTGATACCTTCTGGGTATTGCTGGCCGATACTGCGCTTGCAGTGCATCCGGTTGTTAATCCTGTATATGATATCCGTATCTATCCAAACCCAGCCAGCTCTGTCATTCATATTGATGCGCCCGTAAAGGTATTTGTATCAGTACTGAACATAGATGGCAGCTTGCTGATAGATCGCAAGGAAGCTATCAGCCTTAATGTAGGCGGCCTCACTAATGGCACCTATATACTGATGGTTTATGATGAAAACAATAATCTGCTGAAAACAGAGAAACTGGTTAAGCTGCAATAGCACGAATTCTTATCTTATAAAATATCAAACCCGTGGATGATCTCTGCGGGTTTGTTTTGTAATGTAATTTATAGAATCCTCAACTGGTCCATGCAAAATATGGATACTTATGAAGCATGTTATTTATTTATTCTCTTTATAGAGAGTGTATTACTTGCATCCAGGCTGAATAAATTTATATGAAACATCGTTTTTTGGAGCAGAACTTATGCAATAAATATGTTAGAATAGCTCTCAGCCATTACACTACTAACATACTATCCAACCTAGTTCACTATTAGATTACATACTAATCTTTGTTCTCACTGCGGAAATCTATAAGGTGGTGCGTGTAAGCATATTTCACCAGGCCAACGATAGAGCCTGTGCCTGTTTTGCGAAAGATGTTTTTGCGGTGGGTTTCTACAGTGCGCTCACTGATAAAGAGCCGGTCGGCAATATCTTTATTGGTGAGTTCTTTTTCAATAAGTTGAATGATTTCTACTTAGCGCAGGGTCAGGTGAGCTTCTTCATTCTGTTTCTTTATTTGGCTGAAAGTGCTGAGCTCCAGAATCACTTCTTCGCTGAAGTAGATTCCTCCGGCATGAATTTTTTGTATAGCCGATAGCAGTTCTTCTTTGCTTAGATTTTTAAGCACGTACCCAGCTATATCTGATTCATTAATCATGGCATCTACCATCTGCCCCTGCCCGCTCATGCTTAACGCCAGTATTCTTGTCTGCGGAAATTTTTCCTTTACCTTTTTCGCCAGTTCCCGACCATTCATTTCAGGCATGAATACATCCGTAATTAGCACATCTGCTTCAGTAATATTCAGTGATTCCAGGATCTGCGAAGGCGAGGTGGTACTGGCCACAATATCAATTCCCTCTTCGTTTTTCAGTAATGCAAAAATGCCGTCTATAACTATCTGGTGGTCGTCAACTATAGCAACCCTTATTTTGTCATTACGCATATTGGCCCGGTTTGAGTGGGCCAATATACATAATAATAAGGGCAGCACGCTCGCAATTATAAGCCAGCCCCTGAAATTAATTTTACCTTAACGGATAGCAATATTGGTAAAGGATCCCTTAACGTGAGTATAGAGTCCTCCAGTGAAAGTTATATCGAATGTGCCACTAGCTTTGCCTCCTGTAGCCAATGTAACCACTACTGAACCACCTGTACCTCCATAGAAGGTTACATCATTCCATAAAATGAAATCGCCTTGTGCAGGAATACTGTATGTGCTGGCAATATTATTATTCAGGTTAATCTCCAGCATCTTTTTCTTTGGGTCGCCCAGTTTATAGGCATTAATGTAAGAGGCTGTCGAGCCACCTGTGCCCATTGTGAAAAATGCAGAGTCGGCAGTAATATTACTGCCACCGTCTTCTGTCCATGTAAAGCCTGGTGTAGTCACAGGTGTAATAGGAGTTGAAGTAGAACTTTTTTTGCATGAATGCAAGGCGACCACAAATAGTAATGCGAGAATGATTGCTGTCTTTTTCATTATTGTTTATTTTTAATGACAGCAAAACTATAATACAGGTAAAAACCTGAAATACCCGCATCAGGGTATATTGAGGCTGTGTAAATCTGATGCATATTATGCCGGCACATGTATTGCTACAATGGTACCCTTACCTGGTGCACTGCTCCATTCTACTGTGCCGTTCAGGTATTTTATACGGGTTTCTATGTTTTTCAGGCCTAAACCATTTTGGTTTGCTTTGTTTGTAATATCAAACCCCTTTCCATTGTCTTCTATGGTTACAGAGATACCCTGGCTGTCTTTCTCCAGCGATATATCCAGGTGGTTTGCTCCTGAGTGTTTTATCACATTGTTTACGCATTCCTGCACCACACGGTATAATACATTTTCAGTGCTTGGTTCAATGTGTTTGTCAAGCCCTTCCGTGTAAAGCTGAACCTTTATAACGCGACTGTCTAAATGGTTCACAAACTCCTTTATTGCGGCCGATAACCCTGCCTTAATAAGGGTATTAGGCATCATGTTGTGCGATACTGTCCGTACTTCCTTGCAGCCCGAATCAATGAGGTTAATTACTGTCTTAAATAACTGCTCATCTTCCTTACCTGCAAATGACAATCTCGATTCTATTGCCGAAAGGTTCATTTTGGCGGCAGTCATTGTTTGCCCCACACCGTCATGCAGATCAGAGGCAATGCGGTTTCGCTCATTTTCCTCTGCTTCCAGCACAGCTTTGGTGGCCAGGTTTTGCTGGTGATGAATCTCTTCATTCAGCCTTGCTTTTTGTTTCAGTGCGCTCCTGTGGTAATAAGAATATCCCGATACAGACAGCAGCAGCAAGAGCCCTGCAATACTGTAGCTCACAATTTTCTGTTTTGAAATGGCCAGTTCCTGTTGAGCTATTTTCTCTTCTTTTTTGGCGGTCTCATACTTTGTTTCCATTTCTGCCACACGCGCACTTATGTCCTTATTAAAGATACTATCATTTAGTACTCTGAATTTATTAAGGTATTCGTAAGCCGATTTGTAGTCGGTCATACTAAACAGTATTTCAGCGCGCAGCCGGTAAGTACTTGCGAGCAGGTTCTTATCTCCTGTTATCTGACAGAAATAAATACCTGAATCATTTGCAGAAACGGCCTGCTTTAATTTATTCGACTTTAAGTAAATGTCGCAGAGGTATTGGTACGACTCTGCGAGATTTTCCAGGTCGTCGATTTTCTTTTCATACCCAATACTCTCAGTTATATATTGCAGTGCAGAGTCCAGCTTCCTGAGTTTCAGATATACGCCACCCATGTTCAGCGAAGCGGTACCCAGTCCTTTTGTGTTGTTGGTTTCTTTATAGATTTTGTACGACTTCATTTGGTATGCAAGTTCCAGCGTGTCGTTTTTCAATTCACCATAAGCGGTTGCCATACTGTTATAAAGGTTCGCCATAAGCCTTTTATCATGTCTTGTTTCAGCAAGAGGTATGGCTTTATTCAGTGTAAGTATCCCTTTATCTAATTGTTTCAGCCTCACGTAAGAGTTGGCTATATTGCCAAGTGTTGAAGCAAGCAGGCCTGTATCATTAATTTCTTCAGCATACTTTACCGCCTTTTGAAAATAATCTACTGCCTGTTCATAGTTGCTTTTATGATTTGCCAGGTTGCCCAGGTTGTTGTAGGCTTTTGCTACTATGAGTTTGTTGTTATACTTGCTACCAAGTGGCAGGTTGCGGCCATAATATTGCTCTGCACTGTCGTATTTACCGGTATACATAAAATAGGTGCCGAAAATATTATTTGTCATGGATTGAAGCTTCACATAGGGAGCTGAAGTTTTCCCATCAACTTTTTCATTCAATACATTTCTATACGCAAATATCTCTGAATCCGCATGCAGGGCATCCTTAAAGGCATAATCCTGTATAATGTATATTTTTTCTGTGTCATCCTTTTTCAAAGACCATACTGAATCTATGATATGTGCGGCATTCTTTTGTTGAGCGTTGGCCACGGCACAGAAAAACATCGGAAATACAAGTATAAAATAAAAGTATAATACATTCATAATTATCAAACTATGAGGTTAAAGATAGTGGTAAATCTAACAGAAAATAACTAACTTTTCTTTGCTTTTTTCCACCTTCTGTCCATGCATATTCCCAGGTTCAGCTCATACTGGCTGATGAGTACTTTACTATTAAGAGTGCCGCCGTCTTGATACCCCATCGCCATCCTGCCGTTGATCAGTTCATATTTAAGCCCTGCTGTTATCCCGAGCCGTTTGCCTGCAAAGCATACAACGTTTATATAGCTATCATTGCTTATTTTAAAGGTGTTTCTGTTTGAACAGAAGTTAACACCAGCAACTGATGCCAGGGAGAATTTTTTGAAGTTTTTACGGTATGCCACATTTGGCCCAATCAGCGTTTTAAGCATATTTGCATCATTCATGTTGTGATATATGTATTGGTGATTATTATCTTCAAACCAGGTGAATGGGCCACGTATACCAACCAACTTGAACAGGATATTAACCCCGAAATTCAGATTTTTTTTACCGAATTCTCCTTTTATGTCTATACCGTTAAAATTCCAGAAACGGCCTGGTTTTTTGAAATCTACCGGTGCCTGCACATTACCTAGAGTTTTAGATGGTGTTGTAAACAAATTGGCAAGCGAGTAATACAGTTCTCCGTTATGATTTGAGTTCATGTTGCCGAAATAGCTTAACAGGTATAGCAGGCCATCAAGGTTATATATTTCAAATCCACTCTTGCTGAATTTATAAAATTGTGCATCCAGGTTTATAGCTGAACCATTATCTTTCATTAACTCTATCTTTTCTGTACGGTAAATCACTGCCGGACTTCCAAGGTCTTGTACCTTTAGATACATGCCGCTATAGGATGTGGATTTGTACTTCAGGCCCAATGTAATCGTTCCAGATTGAAATACATCCACCTGCGCAAATCCTGCCAGGGGAAGTAGTAAAAAGAGCATTGCAAATCTTTTCATTGAATGTAGTTTTTGAAGTTATTAACCGGGCATAAAAGTAGGATCTATGTGAGCTGGGGAAATACCCTACAGTGGGTATTCTGATTGGAGAACTATTTTAAAGTTAGTTGAAAAGCCAGTGGAGGCGAGGGTAGCGAAGCTTTTTTAAGTGTTAACTGGCTTCATTGTTTATTTACTGAATAACTGGAACCAGGTTATAGGAGACAGGAGTAATTGAATTGGGATTTTTTAATGTTGGTTCACTATTTCCTTTTGAGCTTTGGATTTATGCGATACATTAAGCATCGGTAAATAATCCCATTCGAATACTATAAACAAATAATACCTTTGGGATTACGATCAAACCAATTATAATAAGCATCAAGGAGCGATGCCAGCCGTTGAACACACAGTATATTGGAATAAATAAAAGCGCACTGTTTGAGTGCGCTTTTATTTTGTGATACTTCGTTTTTTTTATTTTACAGCTACTCCGTTTTTAGCTTCGTTTCGCATGACCACAAGGCCATCGAAAACATCAATGAGGACTGGTTTTGACTTGTCTATTTCTCCACCGATGATTTTGCGGGAGAGCATATTGATTATGTCTTTCTGTATGAGCCTTTTGAGCGGGCGGGCGCCATACTGAGGGTCGAAGCCGCGCTGGGAAAGGTAATCGAGGGCATAATCGGTGAACTGGAGTGTGATATCCTGAGTGAGGAGTTGCTTCTGCAGAAGTTCCAGCTGAATGCGGATGATACCTTTTATTTCCTTGCGCATAAGCGGGCGGAACATGATTACATCATCGATGCGGTTAAGGAATTCGGGGCGAAGCGACTGGCGCAGAACATCCATTACCTGTTCCTTTGTGGCTTCCATCAGCATGTCGATATCCTGGCCGTCTTTGAGGTCGGCGAAGTTTTCCTGAATGATGTTGCTGCCCATGTTGCTCGTCATGATGATGATCGTATTCTTGAAGTTGACCACGCGGCCTTTGTTGTCCGTAAGGCGGCCATCGTCGAGTACCTGAAGGAGTACATTGAACACATCGGGATGCGCTTTTTCGATTTCATCGAGCAGGATCACGGAGTATGGCTTGCGGCGCACGGCTTCGGTAAGCTGGCCACCTTCGTCGTAACCAATGTATCCCGGAGGGGCACCAACCAGGCGGCTGACACTATGCTTTTCCTGGTACTCACTCATGTCGATACGGGTCATCATGGAGTCGTCGTCGAACAGGATCTCTGCAAGAGCTTTTGCCAGTTCGGTTTTACCTACACCAGTGGTGCCTATGAATATAAAAGACCCTATAGGTTTGCGGGGATCCTGCAGACCAGCACGACCACGCCGGATGGCATCAGAGACTGCTGTGATAGCTTCGTCCTGACCCACAACGCGTTTGTGTATTTCGTCTTCGAGGTTAAGTAGTTTAGTCCGCTCACTGGTCATCATGCGTTGCACTGGTATACCTGTGGATTTTGCTACATTTTCGGCTATGTCTTCGGCATCTACTTCTTCTTTCAGCAGTCGTTTATGCTGGCTGTCCATTTCGTGCAGTTGTGTGGAAAGCGCCTCGATGGTGGCTTCTTCATGCTGCACTTTGCCATAGCGTATTTCGGCTACGCGGCCATAGTTGCCCTCTCGCTCGGCCTGCTCGGCTTCCAGCTTGAGGTGTTCGATGGCGTTCTTCGATTTGTTTATTTTATCTACAATTTCTTTCTCTTCGAGCCATTTGGCCTTCAAGGTATCGCGCTGAACTGTAAGTACTGATATTTCCTGGCTCAGTTCTTTGAGTTTGCTGTCGTCTTTCTCCCTCTTAATTGCTTCACGCTCAATCTCCAACTGGCGGATACGGCGCTCAAGTTCGTCGAGGGCTTCGGGCATGGAGTTGAGTTCGAGTTTAAGTTTAGCTGCGCTTTCGTCTATCAGATCGATAGCTTTATCGGGCAGGAAGCGGTCGGTAATATAGCGGTGTGATAATTCGACTGCAGCAATAATAGCTTCGTCTTTAATGCGTACCTGGTGGTGGCTTTCGTAGCGGTCTTTGAGGCCACGGAGAATGGAGATGGCATCTTCGGGAGATGGCTCATCAACAAACACCTTCTGGAAACGGCGTTCAAGCGCCTTATCTTTTTCGAAATATTTCTGGTATTCGTTGAGAGTGGTGGCGCCTATGGCACGGAGTTCGCCCCGGGCCAGGGCGGGTTTTAGTATGTTGGCTGCATCCATAGCGCCTTCCATGGCACCTGCACCAATGAGGGTGTGAATCTCATCAATAAAGAGAATCACATTGCCATCGCTTTCGGCTACTTCCTTGATAACTGCTTTGAGCCTTTCTTCAAATTCGCCACGGTATTTGGCCCCGGCCATAAGTGCACCCATGTCGAGTGCGAATATGATTTTTGATTTCAGGTTCTCTGGCACATCGCCGTTAATGATACGGTTGGCGAGGCCTTCTACAATAGCTGTTTTACCAACACCGGGTTCGCCCACAAGAATAGGGTTGTTTTTTGAGCGCCGGGAGAGGATATGAAGTGTTCTGCGGATTTCTTCGTCGCGGCCAATTACGGGGTCCATTTTGCCATTGCGTGCTAGCTCGTTGAGGTTGCGTGCATATCTCTGGAGAGCGTTGTATTGCTGGTCGGAGGTCTGGGAATTGACTGTACCACCTTTGCGGAGTTCCTTAATGGCAGTTGTGAGGTCTTTCTCGGTGAGGCCGGCATCTTTGAGCAACTTGCCGGTATCGTCGTTTACCTGTAGCAGTCCAATGAGCAGGTGCTCGGGAGTAACGAATTCATCGCCGAAAGTCTTTAAAATACTGGCAGTGCGCAGAATAAGGCTGTTGACATCGCGGCTGATATTCTGGGCAGGTTCGCCCCCCTGAAGTTTGGGCAGGCGTTTAATCAGTTCCTGGAGTTTGTTTTCAACAAACGAAATATTGATGTTGTTCTTTTTGAGCAGGTATGCAATGGGGCCATCATTATCATTCAATAATGCCTGCAAGACATGGGCTGTTTCGATGCTGGGGTTCTTGTTATCGAAGGCGAGTTGCTGTGCCTGCTGCACTATTTCCTGAGCCTTGATGGTAAAGTTGTTCAGATTCATATAGTTGTTGTTTCCTGTTTACAAAATTCAAATAATAAAAGTCAATTGCGTATGATGCAGGTCAATGCAGCGACTAATTGAGCATCAGATAGAAACCATAAAAACCGTTCCAAAATAATTATTCGGAAAAAATGGCATATAAATTGGGTGAGGTGGGTCAAGGTGGCGGGAAATTGGGAATGAGACTGAAAATGTTGCAGAAATTTCAGTGTTTTCCTATTTGATATAATTAAACATAAATTTCCATTCTTTCCTTGAAACTATTGAGGACAAATCTGTGTTTATGACGGAATTTGATGTAAAATCGGGCTTTTATGCTATTCTCAGCACAATGTCGTCTGACCACTGAAGGAGCGGTACCGAGGACTTTGAGGTCGCGTTTTTCATATAATTAATAAACGAAATAATGCATTTCGATTAAATTAGAATCATACCTGTTGCTGGAGGAAGTTACTTCTTGTTTTTAGTCGCAGGTTTGGTTTGCTGATATATCAATTCGGAGAGTATAACTTTATTTGCTCCTTCCAGGTAGGGGTTATTGGTCATTACCTTAGTTACTTCTTCTTCCTGCAGAGTTTTGTAATCGGTTTCTGGGCGGTAATTTTTATTGAAAAATTTCTTGAGGCGGTCAACATATTCGAGCATTTTGGGAGAATTCAGCGCTTCAGTATTATATTTTACCTGTGCCATGTATTCTTCCTTAATCCGGGTTAGTGCGGTCGCATTGTCAACACTCTGGCCATCTTCGGTATCATAAAATACGGAGAGATTCTTATATACATTCTGACCTCCATTGCCTACTGCCACATAATCGGTACCTGTAACGGGACCAAACTGAAGAGGCCTGCTGCGGTTTTCGCCAAGACGAACAGTAAAAACCGGTTCCCTAGAGCGATCAGGCTCACCCAGCCTGTCAGTGTATTTCTGCGAAAGTGGCATTTCGCGGGCATAAAGTGCATAGGCATTTTTCTTGTATGCTTCAGCAAAATTGCGGTACTCCTTCAGGGCATCTGTTACGTTATCAGTAAATGTATAGGGTTCGTTGGCATTTGTCCTGAAATTATGGATTGTGATTTTTTTGTTACGGCAATGTTCAATATCCTCTGTTGTGAATTTCTCACCCATAAGATCTTTATAATTGTCGAAAAGGAAATGCTCATCGGGGTTCATTTTTGAGAGAAGTTGCCTGCAGTTTTTTACTGATACCGAAGGGGTCATGCCGGCATATTCGAGCTCTGTGGCTATGGTGCTGTTGAGGCTCAGTTTGAAGAATTGATGTTTCTGTTCATCAAAACTCAGCATCTCGCCCGATTTGCCGAAGTTCAATACCAGTTCATTATCAATAGGGTTGTACTTCATGTCCTGCTTTATAACCTGTATGCCGTAATCGGCAGAGAACATACTGTTTCCTCCTTCTCCTTCATTAGCTTTCAGAATATCTTCTTTATCTTTTATATGCAGCTTACCCTGGTTATTTGCGGCTATGTTTTCAAATATCGTAAAGCCTGCAGGATCGGCGGCCAGGTCAGTGAGTATATCTTCTACTACTTTGTATTTGCCGGGATATTTAGTCAGATCAATATCAATCTGAACGACTTTGGGCCATAGATATTGTTTTGCAAGCGGTTGATTTGTATTTATGGACTTGGGTCTTGCCTGTTGAGGTATTGAGATGCTATGAGTAGTTTGTGCATAACCAACTGTACCGGCTACGAGCGAAATAACCAATAAGAATATTAAATCAAGCCGATGCTTCCCAATCATAATTCAGGTAAAGTTACGCACTTTGCTGGTGAGATCATGCTAATGAGGGTTTAAGGGATTCCTAAAATTCGGAAGATGCAATAATTCGTGACAAAATCTTATAATAATTTAGTTCACCGATTAAGAGCCGCTACTGACCTAAATCAAATAAAAATGAATTTATATGGCTTACTTTTGTAAAAAATATAAACAATGAAGGGATCTTATATTGCTTTGGGTGTGCTGGCGCTGATGCTGCTATGGAGTGGCTGCAGCTACAATAGTATGAATGCCGGCAGGATAAATATGAACCAGAAATGGGCTAATGTACAGTCGAACTACCAAAGAAGGGCCGACCTGATACCCAACCTCGTGGCTACTGTAAAGGGTGCAGCTGATTTTGAAAAGTCGACTTATATACAAACAGCGCTGGCCCGGGCTGGTGCACTGCATACGGCTATTGATAAAGTGAGCGCAGACCAACTGACTCCGGCAAAAATAGCGGAGATACAGAAAGCCTCGGCTGATGCACAAAGCGCTGCAAGAATGGCTATCAATGTTTCGATTGAAGCTTATCCGCAACTGAAGGCTAACCAGAATTTCCTTTCGCTGCAGGACCAGCTGGAGGGTACTGAAAACAGGATCAATGTGGCCAGGAATGAATTTAATAAAGCTGTTGGCGATTTTAATATATCGGTTACATCGTTTCCGGGAAATATGCTGGCTAAGCTTTTCGGATTTAAGGAACAACTGATGTTTCAGGCTGATGCAGGGGCTGAGAATGCTCCAAAGGTGCAGTTCTGACCTGAGTTTATGCTGAAAATAAAGATGCAAGGAAGTTGAATCTCAAAGCACACAAAGGATTTCACAAAGTGCACTATTTCATTAAATTATATTAGAAAAGGCACATAGATAAATTCCAATGTAATTGCCTTTATTCCACGCGCAATATAAATATTTGCTTATGTTTTCATTGTTTGCCAGGAAGCCAATACTGGATAAACCATCGCAGGATAAGATCGTAGCCAGTATACAACAGGCTGAGCGCAATACCAGCGGTGAGATACGGGTATACATGGAGCATCATTGCAGCTTTATGGATCCCATGGATAGAGCTAAGGAAATATTCGGGAAGCTGAAAATGGCCAAAACAGCTGCACGCAATGCCATTATCGTTTATATAGCGCTTACCGACAGACAGTTTGCCTTGTTTGGTGATGTGGCAATTTTTGAAAAAGCGGGAGGCGCGGAGTTCTGGAAAAGTGCTGCAGACCGACTGACAGGTCATCTGAAAATGAATGAGGTGGCAGATGGTGTGTGCAACTGTATACATGAGTTGGGGACTGCCTTGGCGGCGCACTTTCCACCGGACCCTGCGATAAAGAAAAATGAATTGCCTGACGAAATAGTATTTGGGAAATGATGAACAGGATAAACAGCGGGTTGCGGTTATTGGGTATTATGTTGCTCGTGCTGGTAATGACAGGACTGAGGAGCAAGGCAGATGATAAGGTTTATCCGGAAAAACCAAATCCGCCGAGGCTGGTAAATGACCTGGCCCATATATTGAGCAGTGACCAGGTAGCCCAACTGGAGAACAAGCTGGAGGAATTTGCAAGGACGACATCGAACCAGGTCACAATTGTGACTATGAAAAACCTGGGTGGGTACGATGTGCAGGAATACTCGGTGGAGGTATTTAATCGGTGGGGTCTGGGACAGAGCGATAAAAATAACGGGGTACTGCTGCTGGTATCGATGGATGACCATAAGGCATGGATAACTGTAGGAAAGGGCCTGGAAGGTGTGCTCACAGATGCAAAATCCGGGCTGATATTCAGGAACGAACTCCGGCCGGCATTCAAAGGGGGAGACTACTACAAAGGGCTGAATGACGCTACCGATGCGATTATAGCTGTAACCAAGGGAGAATATAAAGCCGATAAGGCGGAAAAGGATGATAACCTGCCAATGACTGCAATAATTATCGTTATTGTTTTCATTATTATTATCATCAGGATTTTCAGAGGCGGTGGCAAGGGCGGTGGCAATTATTATAGCAGGGGCGGCTGGGGCAGTTTTTTTACAGGTATGTTTCTGGGTAATATGCTTGGCGGTGGTTGGGGCGGCGATAATGATGGTGGTTTTGGCGGCGGCGATGGTGGCGGATTTGGTGGTTTTGGAGGTGGAAGTTCAGGTGGTGGCGGGGCTGGTGGCAGCTGGTAAGATCTTTAATAAAAGTTGTGCCACACTTTGTAAATGGAGCACAACTGTGTAATATCGATATTTTGCTTTTACCGGGCTAAAGATTTATTATTCCGGCAATTGTTATACTGCTGATATTAGTAGGCAGGGTTTAATTCCTTACTTTTTTTATAAGTCAATTAACTGGAGATTGAAGAATGATTTTTGTGGTTATATTTTATTATTTTCTCCTGGTTGTAATCCCTTGTGCATCTGGATTATAATGGTGTATGAAACCTGGGCTTTACTCAATGTAAAATGAGCAATAGCTTTATCGAAATGGAACAGCTTTAAGCCTGAATCGTAAATGATTTTTACTTATTCCACAATTGTGATTCGCCATTTCATATAGTCGTTGTTAAGCCATTCCCACATTTCCACTTTGGCCCCTTTGCGGCCCCACGAGCCTGCATCTACTGCCAGTACTTTGCCACTGCTCACAACTTCTATTTTATACACATCATCGCCAAGGTTGATCAATCGCCATTTCATAAAATCATTATTCAGCCAGTCCCACATTTCCACGAGGCCGCCGTTGTTGTTCGATTGACCGCCATCGGCTGCTAGCACCTTATCTCCCGAGACCAGTTTAATTTCATACACATTGCCACCCACATTTATCAGCCTCCATTTCATGAAATTATTGTTCAGCCAATCCCACGTTTCTACCAGTCCACCTTTGTTGTTAAACTGGCCGCCATCCTCCGCCAGAACCTGGCCTGAATTCATACAAGAAATCCTGCAAATGCGGCCATCCAGGCGGTGCGTATTTTCCCTGCCATCTCTGTCCCCAAAATTCCGGTGTTCATCTTCCACTGGTATAATTCTCCATTTCTGGTGCATATTATTTTGATTATCCCAAAGTTGTATTTTAGTGCCGGGTCGGTTAAGTGTGCCCGCATCTGCATCCAGCACACGCCCGCCTTCCACGCACACTATTGAATACGCTCCTGTTCCATCATCTGTAAGCCTCCATTTCTGATGTTCGTTATTACTGTTATCCCATAGTTGAACCCTTGTGCCGTTTTGGCGCAGGCCACCGGCATCGGCGTCCAGCACTCGCCCGCTTTGCAAACATTCAATCAGGTAAACTCCCTGGCGCACCTCTGTAAACCTCCATTTCTGATGGTCGTTACGCACATTGTCCCATAGTTGCACCCTGGTACCGTTATTACCCAGTGTTCCGGCATCGGCATCCAATACCCTTCCGGATTCTACACATTGTATCTGGCAGATTCTGCCATCGAATTGCGCTTTTGCATTTATGCCCCAATATGCGAGGGCTATTAATAATATGCTGATCTTTTTCATTTTTTAGTTTTGAGTTTTAATTTGATTTTAAAAAAGTTACGGATACCTTCAGAATACCCGTAACCAATACATATGATAGGGCCAGCTTAACGAATTATTGTCCAGTGTGTGCCAGAGGCGTCTCTTTCTCTTGTATCGGCGGCAAGGTTTATGCGGCCAGATCCGGTCAGTCCATTGAGACAAATATGATCCGGATTGTGGTCCGCCCCCCAATATTCAAATGCTGCAATGCCATTCGGTAATCGCCTGATTGAATTATTTATGACTGCAGTATTCGATATGCCAGTGTCTGAGTGTTTACAAAACAGGTATTATACGCCACTTCTGGTTTATATTATTTAAAGGTTGCCAAAGTTGCAGGTTTCCACCTTCCCTGTTGAAGGTAGGGCCGGTGGCATCCAGCATCCATTCACCAGAAAGGCTTTGAATGGAATATATACCCGGAGCTACCTGCCGCACCCTCCATTTCTGGTTATTGCCATTCAGCCAGTCCCAGATCTGCATTCTGGTACCATTGCCATGCATGGATCCGCCATCATGCTCCAGCACCTTGTGGTTAAAACTCTCGAATGTGTATACGCCCTGTTCTACTTCTTTGGCTATCCATTCCTGATTGTTCTGGCCGTTCTGGCTAAACAGGTGTACTTCCGTTCCGTTTGTACCGTAGTTATTTCCCCCGGCCATATCTGCATCTACTACTCTGCCATTTTCGGCATTCTGAATTTTGCACCTGAATATATTTCTATGCTGTGCCATGCTGTGGAAACCACAGAGCATAATGGTCATTAATATAATTGAAAGCTTTTTCATTGTTTTGTTATTTTGTTAAATTGAAGTTTTTACCTACTCTGTTCAAGGCTTTTCGGTTACTGCCTAATTTCATTGGTTAAAAGTGCTTTTTCAGTTATCCAATTATTTAGCGGCGCGACGCCCAGGTTCTTATTCCTAAATGATCTGGGTCATCGCCATGATAAACTTCCAGCACACCATTGTCCTGCAGCAGAGCTATAAAATGTTTTCCGCCTGAATTACATTCGCCTGCCCAGTAAGGACCCTTGTTATCGCCCGGCCCCGTTCCTTTGTAAGCAACAAAATTGCCATCATCCTGCATAATCAGGAAGAAATCACGGCCATCAGAATGACTGTTGCTCGACCATACCTGTACTCCTTTAAAGTTGGGGCCTGCGCCATTATAAATTGCAAAATTTCCGTTTGGTTCCATCTGCATGAAGTACTGACGATTACCTGAAGTCAGGTAGTCACCGGTTTTCAGATAATCATTGGTTTTCAGAAAAGGATATTCAGTGCCGTTATTAAACATTACCGGCGGAGTTGGTGGTGTTGGATTTGTTGATTGTATGGGCATACCCATATTCATAGGTGTAGCGCTGGCAATCTTCATTTTCAGTTCTCCCTTTTTGTATTTAAGGCTGTAGGTAATATTGGTATAATTTCCGTTTACATCCTTCATTATCGCTGTCCTCTTTGTTATAGAGCCTTTCGATGTATCATCAAAAATCACTTTAAGGCTGTAAGAACCTTCGGCCAGGCCATCTGCTTTTACATTAGGCTGTGGCACACTATTACTGAGCTGGCCATTTGCCAGCAACTTGAAATTATCCCCATCCTCAGAGAATACAGTAATAACGCCCGAGCCATAGGTAGAGCTGGTATTCATACCTGTGTTGACAGGCTGAGCATTACCATAGTTTGCATCGTTATTCATCCCTGTGTTAACGGGCTGAGAACCACTATAGTTTGAACCGGCATTCATATTTATGGTGGCGGGCTGAGCGCCACCATCCGTTTTAGCATGGAGTCCCAGGTTTATATCCAGTTTCAACGTTGACTGCACCTGAACCGGCTGATCACCACCATTATTATAACCGCGGTCATGGTCATCATGGCGTTGTTCGCGGTTGTCGCGGAAGGCATAATAATCATCCACATCGCCCACTGGCACCATCTTCCATTGGTGATTTGGCCCTGGGTCAAAAGTCCAGAGCATCAGGGAGCGGTCATCCGTATTGTTGTCTATAACCCGGCCTGTGACCGGGCACGTAATAAAATAAACATCGGTTGAAACAAATGTGAGCTTCCAGCACTGATTGGAGTTTCCAGTCTTGTCCGATAGCATCAAAACAGTACCATCCCGGTACAATGATTCGTTTTCAGCAGTTAATACTTTCCCGTTTGCATGGCATGTTATTAAATATAGGTTCCCGGAAACTTCATTAAAATCCCATATCTGGTTAATATCCGATGATTTGGGGTCGCCGGAATGTATCCTGGAGCCATTTGTGAACCGGTTGCTCCCGGCTGCATCATCGGCATCCATAAACTGATTGGTGTAAAGGCTGTAGATTTTGCACCTGAAATGCCTGTACTGGGCATTAGTATTCATGCCCCAAAGCAGAATTGCTGCTAATAAAATCGTGATCTTTTTCATTGTTTTGTTTTTTAGGGCTTCTGCGAGTAAGTTGTTCAATAGTGGCGAAATTATTTTTCTTTTTTTTAAGCTGCCAAAGCTGCGAATAGCAAACCTATTTAAGGATTTGGCAGCGAAGAAAAAATGGAAAAGAACGAGTCAATATGAACAAGTTATTTGCAGTAGCCCTTAGTTAAGCTGAAGGTTGTACCTACTCTTTTCAAGGTTTTTCGGTTTCCACCTTTTTATTGATTTAATTATATTTCATTGTTGAATTCTGCAATGGTTTACTGTATTTTAATTTTTGAAACCGCTTATTCCAGAATCAGTTTTTTGGATTCCATGCCTATTTCATCTGCGATTGTAACGATGTAATTCCCTTTAAATAATCCGATAAATTCAATCGGTATATTATTGGCGCCATATACTACCGGTGCAGTGATATTTTTAACGGCATGGCCAGCAATATCTGTAACATAGATATTTACGTTTCCATTGAACAGGCTGTAGTAGCTGATGGTCGTATTATCCTTAGCCGGATTAGGATAGATTGTTGTTTCCTGATGTTCAGTTACCTGTTCAACGCCTGTTGCCACAGTGCCTGAAAAAGCAAGGTTATCAAGATATAAATAGCTACCAGCTACAGGAGTTGTTGCGCTCGACGAAGCCAGGATCATAGCCGAATCCGGGTATTTGCCGCTCCTGTAGGTAAGTGGTATCGTGAACGTGGCCCAGGTAGTTTGCGTGGTAGGCAGGCCAGGTACAGCATAGGTGGTAAATGCTACTGTATCCTTCCTGTGCAGGGTTGTATTCCATTTAGATAATAATACCACAATCTGGGCATGGTCGGCCCCTGATGCCTGGTATTGCCAGCTGCCGGTAAGGTTCTGAGGACGGGTAGTGCAGGCAAATCCGCCGCTTACACCATATGTAGTACCTGATAATGATATTGTACCTGTAACTGCCACGCCTGGTATTACAGCGGTAAGTACTGTTTTGGAGGTCAGTTTAAGGTAGAAGGAGCCGGCACCTGTAGCGCCGCCAGTGCCTTTTTCACAATTGTAAACGCTGGCCATGCTGGTCAGTGAGTTGGTATTGCCCCAGCTATCGGGAGTGTCGTAACCGGTATGTGCGGTCCATGTTTCGAAGCTTGCATTGGGAATCTGCGCAATGGCTGCGCATGAGATCATTAACGATAAAAAAAGAATAGAATAGCTCTTCATAAAATTAAATTTTGAATGGTGAATTGTTTATTTCTCCTACTCGTTTCACGGGTTTTCAGATTTCCCCCTCCCGCTTTGATCAATTGTGCGGGGCAATTCAATGTTATTTGTTGTTTTAAACAACCTGAAGCTATCTGATGCTCCCAGCCGGATCAGCATTTTACGGGTAGTCCGGCTGGAAACAGGCATCAGATGTTACTTTTAAAACTTACCACGTAAACACCACAATCAGGTTATTCCAGTTGTGGGCCGGGTTCTGGTCTTGCGAAAAAACGGTAATGCAATTGGGTGACTCAACAATTTTCACATAAGAAGGATACCAGGTTGCCTGATTACTGCCATGGTCGCTGTTGATAATTACGTTGACCGGGTATTGCTGAAATGTGCCATAAGAGGCCGGGGTATTGATAACCGGACGTGGCAGGGTAATAACCTGTGTACCCTGACCAATTCCACCTTCATTGGTGAGGTTGTTTGGGTCTGATAAAGCAACCTGTTCGTGCCAACCGGCGAATCCAACTACGGCAGTAATACTAACCTGGGTATTCAATGGCAGATAAGCAGTAACCGCATTGTTGATTACGTAAGACATAAAAATTGAATTATTTGAATTAAGTTCCTACTCTTTTCACGGGTTTTCAGATTCCCCCTCCCGCTTTGATTGCCTGTGCGGGGCAGGCCCTGTTTTTCTGTGGTTCCGGATCCACCATCAATGTAGCTACCAGTTGATGATGCAAATGTCTAAAGAGAACTGAAGCCCTGTAAGAGCAGAAATAACCGAATTTAAAAACAGAGCTATTTATCCGTTTTTAAAAAACATACAGGTATAAATACCTGTTTTTGAACGAAAAGACCTTTAAGTATAGATTAGGTATTGTTTTCTTAGCTTTATTTGTCCTGCAATGAAAAAAATCATCTATTGCACAAACAAATTTTTTCTTAACCTCCAAAAACAAAAAAAGAAATGAAAAACAAACTCTTTACTGTCTTACTGACAATTGGTGTTACCGCTGCGGTTACCTTTATTTTTACCATCACAAGTTGTAATAACAAGCAAGAGGCTGATTCGGCCAAAAGCTCAAAACAAAATATTTCGGAGAATGATTTGGGCTGTGATAGCCTGGCTATGTTTACTCAAAAATTATTATATCCTGTAAATAGCGCTATTGCTGATATAAATAATTTTTACACAAAATGCGCAACTACATTAGATCAAAATGGTAAGCCAATATTTTCACCCGTCCATTGTTTTACAGTCCGCGCGCAAGACTTAGCAATAGCCATGGGAATACCAATGTCAGCTCCTTTCAACTTTAAGTATGCCCGTGTTTATATAGGATATAATGCAGCAATTGACAGCTTTAAATTGTTTTTTGTTCCTGTGCAAGGTGGTTGTCTAGCAACAGGCAAAGGGGGAACTGATATTTTGATTGGTAGTAATGGAGCACCAGGGTTTGATAGTGTATCTGGTAAGGCGAACGGTTTAAATGTCTTAGATTTAGTTGCGCCCTGCCCAAGTTTTTGCCCGGAAAATAGCATTCTATGTACTGACTGTACTCCCAATTCATTAAAAAAATGAACCGATACCTATATGATATAGTCTACATTTCGTTGCTGCCGATTCTGGCAACAGTAATATTGGCCGCAGTAAACTATCGTAAATCAGGAAAATCCTTAAAGGTATTTTCCTGGTTTATTTTTTTGTCTGGATTTATCCAATTTACCTCAACTGCAGTTATTTTCATTAAAATCAATAATCTGCCATTTTTACACCTTTATGTAGCATCAGGGTTACCTTGCCTGGTATGGTTCTATAAAACGGTACTTGACGGGTTTATCAGCTCCCGTATCATGTGGTGTATTGCTTTGGCATTCCTTGTTTTTACCATTATTAATTCCCTGTTTTTTCAGGATATATTCCATTTCAATTCTTATGCCCTTTTTCTGGAGTCAATTATTATTATAGTACTGGCACTTTTTACTTTTATGTTCTTATTGAATAATACCATGAGGGAAACCGGTATTGTTGATATTAAAAGCATAACGTGGATCAATGCGGGTTTGTTTGTTTATTACCTAACCTGCCTTATGTTATATTATTTTGCTGAAAAAATATTTACCCGATATTCGAGGGAACTCCTCAATTATACCTGGGTATTTCATGATATTGTCTCAATGATTATGTACAGTTGCTTTTTTATTGGTTTATGGAAACGATCAAAAACCCCATCTATATAGATGTCCTTATTCCTTTAATGGTCATCGTCTTCATCATAGGGGTGGGGGTGGTACTGCTTTATCAGCATTTCCAGAAAAACCTGTTTATCCATAAGTTAAAACAGGAGACAATGAAGGCCAACTATCATAACGACCTGCTACGATCCAACATAAGAGCGGAAGAAGAGGAACGGAAATGGATAGCCCAGGACCTGCACGATGAAATGGGGGCTGTACTATCTATTATGCGCATGAACCTGGTGCTGCTGGAACAGCAAAGCATGCAGGCTACTGAATCTCTTACTCCAGGGCTTGAAAATGTGCGCAAGCTCACCGAAAACGCAATAACGAGTATGCGCAACATCAGTCACCGGCTCATGCCCCCGCAACTGGAGACTTTCGGCCTCGTTAAAACCCTTGAAGCAGTAGCCCGGCAAATAAGTGAAACAGGCAAAATAGCCATTCAGATCCATGCCCCGGAGCAAATGCCTGATCTGCCATGGGTAATAAAACTGGGCCTGTACCGCATAGTAATGGAGCTGATCAATAATACCATCAAACACTCTGGTGCAACACAAGTTATTATTGATATTCAAAGCAGCAAAGATCAGGTAATATCTCTGTATCATGATAATGGGAAAGGCCTGGATAAAGCAGATGCAGGCAGCGGCCTTGGATTTAAGAGCATTGAAGGACGGATCAATGCAATGAATGGTTTTTTTGAAATTGGGGCTGAGCAGGCGCATGGATTTAAGGCGACGATACAGATACCACTGGCGCCAATTCAAAATGCAGAAGTATAATCGGGCATACTTGATTTTTCAAAAAAAATACATAAGTTTATAGTGTTTTATTTCAAAACGCTATGCCCGAAAAAATTTTGGTAGGATTGGTAGAAGACCAATACCTCTTCAGGGAAGGAATGAAGGCCATACTCAACACCTGGCCGGATATAGAAGTGATATTCGAATCGCCTGAAGGATACTCCGTACCCGAAAAACTCAGCAATGCGGTTCAGATCCCCGACGTAATGCTTGTAGACCTATCTCTGCCGCCCAACGGCAAAACAGAATTCAGCGGGCTGCATGTAACCCAATACCTTACCGAGGCATTCCCGCAGATGAAAATTATTATCCTCTCAGTGCACGACGATGAAAACTTCATCAACCAGCTTATAGAATGCGGAGCTCATGGCTACCTGGTAAAAGATTGCAACCCACAGGAAGTACACGAAGCAATAGTAAGCGCCTACACAAGAGGCACCTACATCAACGAAAAAACCCTTAAGGCCATTCAGCACAATATGGGCAGAAAGCCGTCGCAGAAAAAGATAAGCGCTGAACTCACCAACCGAGAAGAGGAGATCCTCCGCCTGGTGTGCCAGCAATATACAGCTGAAGAGATTGCCGATCAGCTCTTCATAAGTGTAAAAACCGTAAACGGCCATCGCAACAACCTGCTCCTGAAAACCGGCTCGCGCAATGTAACCGGACTGGTTTTATTCGCTGTGAGGAACAACATAATAACCGTGGTGTGATTCAATTACTTTCTTAATTTTAAACAATAAATTAAGGCATACTTTGAATAAAGGATTACCGAAAAAAATAAAACTAACGGGAACTGAAAAACCACAACCAGATACAGATGATCAGCAGGACAACTCGTCGGTGGAACTGAAATCCGAAATTCTCCGGTGGATATTTTCAATTTCAGGTGCGTTATTGGTTTATATTTTGTATGCGGTAATTGTGCAGGCAGTTTATAATCCTGATATTGATGAGTTATTAAAAACGGCCCAAAGTATACTGATTGATTCTGATATGGCCTTGCCAGAACCTATGGAAGCCTTACTATTCAGGTCAGGTATTCTCCTAATCCTGGGGGGCTTATTTGGGTTTTATTACTTGTTCTTACGTAGCAGATTGGTAATTTATCTGGCCTCAAAACGGGCATTTACTATTATATCCCTTGCGGCAGTGGTTGTAATTGCTGCTGTAATAATCATTGATTTTGCTGCTCCTAATCTATCTGATTTTGGCAGCAGGCGTTTTCCACCAACCGATCAGGATTATGCCAACACAAATTTCAACTTTTATTTCAATGAATTTTTTCTGGGAAAGTATCTGTGGCTATATGTGCTGCTGGTGGTTCCGGCTATCGCGGTCTTCTTTTTAAAGGGATTAAAAATGTTGCAATGGGAGACCCGGAAAAACCACAAAGTACTCGTGCCTTTTATAGGCTACCTGGTTACAGGCGCTGTGGTACTGGCTATTGTGCTGATGAACATTTTTAGTTTACCTTATTCCGTTGATAATACAATGGATTTTAATGCGGTTTATTATTCTATGGCACAGGTTTATGCCGGAGTGCCCATGTTGGTGGACGGCTTTACCAATACTTATGGACTTTACCCTCATTTTCTGAACCTTATTTTCAAATTTACAGGCCTCGATATCTTTAAGTTTACATTGGTGTTATCATTACTGCTGGGTCTTTGTTTTGTACTTAATTTCCTCTCACTCAGGAAGTTTGTGCGCAACCCCGTGATACTGTTTCTGGGGTTCGCTACAGTGCTTTTCTTTTCTTATCTCGACCGCAAATTGCTGAATGTTTTTGACTGTTATTTTGCACTTTTTCCGATCAGGTACCTGGCGCCATCGGTTCTGGTTTTTCTAGCGGGAATTTATGTTGTTAGACCTTCCCGATGGCTGTATTGGCTGATGATTACCGGGATAGGATTTTTCGTACTATGGAACCCTGAGATGGGCCTGGTAAGCTATGTTTCCATGATACTGTTTTTCGTTTATTACGAATTTTATGCTGCTGACGGAAAACTGGCAATCAGAAAAATTGGTACACATATTATTGCTGGTATTGTGGTACTGCCGTTGGTTTTTTATGTTTATAAATTGCTGATTTATGCATTTTATGGTTCTGCACCAGATCTGTCAATGTTGTTCAGTACAATAGGGGTATTCAGTAAGGTTGGCTTCGGGCTGCTGCCAATGGCAATGGTCCACCCGTGGAACCTGGTTGTGCTCATCTTGATTTCAGGGTTTGGGTATGCATTGATGCATTGGTATAAGAGAGCAGTAACACCAAAGTCGGCTATTGTATTTCTGCTCTCGCTGATAGGTGTGGGGTACTTATTTTATTATCAGGGCCGCAGCCATAGTGTCAATTTATCGGTCAGCACCGGGTTCTGCATACTGATGCTTACAATACTTGGAGATGAATTATGGCTTGTAGTTAAGAGTAAAAAAATCCTGGCTTTGAATGGCTTGTTTGTTCTGTTTCTTTTTTTGGTTTCGTTCTCGTTTATCGAACTGATTGCCGGCTCAGGGAAAATATACGGCATGGTAAGTGAGCAGGATAAGGTAGATATAGAGCTAACCCAACGGTTTCTGGAAAGCAATCGTAAACTTATAGCAGATAATACCGGTGAGCAGGAAAAAATCCTGGTACTTACAGTTGCCAAAGATCAATCCTTATATTTTGATGGAACGAGGTTGCGATCGGCGTTTAATCCGGGATTAGGAGATATGTTTCTGAAGAGTGATCAGGACCGCTTCAATAAACTGGTAAGAGATTCGTCGTTCACTATCTTTATTGAACCAACAATGTTCGCAAAACCCGCTATGCAGCAGGCTAGTGCAACAATAGCTTCGACTTATGAGTTGAATAAATTGAGCCTATCTATGGCTATGTTAATAAGACGTACCACATCCATACCATCAGCCAACTATTTCAACAACGGCAGCAACCTGATTTTTCATAGAAAATATAATGATGATACAGCGGGGATCAGCGCCAGGATAAAAGATGCTTTTGGCACGGTACCGGTAACAATGGCGCCTGAGTTCAGTGTACAGGTATTATTTAACACTAAGATTCAGATTTATAAGAATGCAGCAGTAATTGGCAACCAGTCGGATTCAAAGGGATTTGTAATAAGGAATGAATTTAATTCGCCTGATTATTGGTTTGGCATCAATGGGGAAGGGGTAAGGGTGCATGTACCGCAAAACAAATGGATTTATGCAGTGTTGAATGTTTATCCCGATCATATGGATGTTTACCTTAACGGCACTCTGGCCACCACCCAAACACTCACCAGGCCAATGACTCAATCGGATGTGCCATTGGTTATAGGGAATATGAAATATATGCAATATTATGTAGGCGCGATAGCTGAAGTAGCTATTAGCGTGGGTAGTTTAAGCGCTGAAAAGATACAGGAGACTTGGGCGAGAGTGGAGAGTGGGGTAGGGAAGTGAGATCTGTTTGGAATGATAACCCTTTTGTAATTATTCTAACTTCTGACTCAATTATCCTTTGCCCCCTGCTCAATCCATAGTAATATGAGCTTTTGCTCACCAGCAGGCAGGGCGGCCAGTGGAGGCTTGGGCATAACACCGGTAGTGAGTTCTACATAGAATATGCTGGCTGTTGGGTTCTTTGTAGTAATGTAGCCTTTTGAGGTCAATGAGGTGTAGGCTACTGCACTATCGAGGTCTATTTCATGGTTCAGGCTGTTGGCTCCCAAATGGCAACCGCTATTGAGTAGACAACCTGCGTTGAGAATAGGTATGATATCCTTGCTGAAACTGACTATGGGTTGAGGTGAAATGCTGTGGGTACATGATATCTCTGCCGTGATACTCAGGAGTACCAAGGCAGAGATTATATGGCTTTTGGTGAATTTCTTTTTATTGTTCATAACTGAACATACCTGAAATCTGAGTGGCGAATGAATCTGCCAGTGCCGGATTTGTATCTGTATTGTTGTTGGTCGTTAAATTGTTTATAGATGCCAGAAATCTGGAATAGTCGGCATATAGATGAATGTATTGAGTAGATCCGGCAGTTACAATGTAAATGGGGTAGGAGCTGTATACGCCGGTACCCCGGGTGGGTAAAACGACCCGGTTGCCAGTAGTGGCTGTAATACTGTTGGGTATTTTGAACGTAAACGGCACAGGACTAATTCCGGTATGAGATAGTGTGGTATCGTATGCCCCCTTCAGAATAATACCGTAATACCCCAGGGTTGTAGAACCCATCCACATGCTTGATTGGAAGGGGTAGGGAACACTATCATTAACAAACTGGGTAGTAGGTGGTAATCCATTTTGTGCTGAGCCAAGGCCAACAGTGAAGCTGGCTGAAGTATAAGTGCCTACCGGAACTTTACAGCAATAATAATCTTCGCTGTCGAGGCCTTTTAAAAGAACCACATTATTCAGGCTATAAGTAGTTCCTGTGGCATTTACCAGAACAATACCGGAAATGAAAAACTGAGGCACAAAAAGTTCAATTCGCCTGCCAATAGCATCAAAGTTCCAGGGCGATGCGCCCGGGCCTGCCGTGTTGCTATCGGCGCCACCGGTGTTGCCACCTATAGTGCTGTCTATCATCCGGGTGTGAATATGAAACCAGATGGCGCCTGAGTCGGCACGGGAGCTAACCTTATGAGGTTTGGTGCAAGATGATGTAAGAAGTACAGAAAAGGAATAAATAACAGCAATTGCTGCAAGAAGTATGATTGATTGTTTTTTCATAAAATATTTTGAGAAATGAGGGTGTTAATAGATGTTTTTTTATTGCTTAATTGTGCCATACCTCAAAGGTGCGGCACATCTAAGCAGTCGACTATACTTAATAATTAAAAAGAATACTGAACGCCCAGGTAAAGGTTTGATTTCAGCGCCATCTGGGTGCCGTTGAGGTTCTGGTAAACCGGCATTCCATATTCGGCCAATATCCGGAATTTATCAAGAACAGGCTTCATGATATGGAAGTTGAAACCAAGATAAAGATTAACTACATCGCCGCCGTAATTGCTGGTTTTAGTGGTAGGGTCGCTTGTTTGGTAAACAGGGATAGCAATAACAGAGTCGGAACCTGATATCCTTGCTGTATGCACACCTTCTGCCCTTAACGTAGCGCTTACCCATGGCAGCAACTGATAGCCCGCCCATGTGCTGGCATGATATGAATTACCCACCCGGTAGCCGAGTGAGTTAAAATTCAGTTTCAGGTCAGCTCCGGCATCTGCGCCAAAATACCACAGGCCCTTTTTGCGCACATATGTAATGCCTGGTGCAAGGCTATATGAGCCTGTACTAATCTGCATATCATAAGGTACGCGTTGGTTATCGCCCAGAAGAGTAGTACCGGTAGCATTAATAGATCCGGTTGGCAGGCTTATCCCCAGGCTTCCTATTATTCGTTGGTTGGCCTTATTTGAAAAGTTATAAAGAGCTGACAATTTGGTGTCTGTAAATCCTGATGTAGATGTCTGCATTCCGGGATTAGTGTAGCCCGGCATAGACATCCATTGGCCATTCATAAACATCATACCGCCAGCGGTATCCATATTCATGTTCATACTATTGGTCATATAGCCACCCATCGCCATCAATGTAAGCCGGTCGGTAACGCCATACATGAGCATAGCCATATGCATAGTCATGTTCATCGTTTCGGGCGACATCATATAGTTCTGGTACACCATTGCATCGCTGGCTTGTTTTGCCCCTATGCGGTTGCCCTTCATCCGGGTATTCATATAAGAATAGCTGAGCATCCAGGTGCCTTTATCGTGGATGTGGTCGGTCATAACGCCCAGCGGCGCCTGGCTGTTTCCATCGCAGCAGCAGCTGCCCTCGCAGCTTTTATCTTTATTTTCAGTTGGTATATGATGTTCCTCCTGTTGTGCATAGCTGCATACAGATATCATGCAAGCAAGCAATAACAGGCATTTGCCGGTTAGTTTCATAAAAAATGTTTTTAAGTTAATAATGAAATAGGGCATCACAAATTTTGTGCATGCCTATGATCAAACTAAAAAACATTATGCTGATGGCGGATGGAAAACGGAATGATGATAAGCACAGGTATGCAACTCATCGTAGCTGAAATGACTGAAAGTGGTAATAAAGAAAACTGGCGTGGAAATTTTAAACTGATTATTGGAACAGAATAGATTAATTACCTGTTCGCTTTTCTGGTTGCGGGAGGTGGGCGCCTGCTCCTTACCTTCTTTGGCCAGTTTCTTTTTGAGGCAGCATTTGCCTTCGCAGTGCAACTGAGGTTTATCCTTGTTTTCGCAAAGGTTTTTGGCAATAAAATCTTTATTGGCATAATAGCTGCCTACTATTACAACCTGACTGAAGGTTTGCAACAGGATGCCGATAAGGGCGAATATGGCGACTATTTTTTTCAAAACCAGGTTATACTAGCCTATACCCTAACAAAGTTAAGAGATGTAGTGGAGAATTGGTTAAGTTGGTTTAACTATTTTTAAAGACACGAGTAGTACCTCGGATAGAAAAAAAACGGTGATTTGCTATTAATAATTAATAGTTAATCAACGCTGTATTGGACGGAATTCTGAGTTTTAGTTTGCGGTTTCATGTGTCTATTGAGTAACTGTTTATCAGCGGATTCTCAGAAAAAAAATATCCATTATTCCATATTAGCATCACTAATTTTCCCTTTCAAAAAGAGTAAATCAACGGGAAAATGTTTAATTTTATCTTATGAAACCTAACGTCATTATTACCTCAATCCTTGTAATCCTTCTGCTTTCGGTTGGTTGTAAGCCAAAGTCCAATTGCGTTAGTGCGGGTGGAGGGAAGGGCGGTTCGGCAATTATTACCATTACGCCCAAACACATAGGACTGAATGTAGACAGCTGCACCATTTATGTCAAGTATGGCACACTTGATGCCCCCACAAGCGGAGTTTATGACGACTCGCAAAAGGTAATTTTGGTTGACACAACGCCAGTTGCCATTTTTACCCACCTTAAGGCGGGGCTGTATTATTTTTATGGCAAAGGTTATCATGTGCCCTACAGCGCTTATGTAAAAGGTGGGGCTAATTACACCATGTGCAGCGAACATGCCGAAACTGTATATTTACCCACCTACGCCTATATTCCTTAATCCTTAACCTTTAGAGAAAGCATTCAGGATATCGTACTTGGTAAGTATGCTGTACTGGCCACTTTCATCACGGGTAAGTACTGCACCATTATCTTTATTGATATAGTGAGTGAGGCGTTCAAGAGGGGTCTCCATACTTACAACAGGTAATGGTTTGTCCATAACATCGGCCACCAGCTGGTCGCGAACATCGGTTTCTTCTATCAGTTTTTTAAAGAGGCTTGCCTGCGATATGCTGCCTGTAAGTTCCAGATTTTTCATTACTGGTATGTGCTCAATGTCGTATTTCTTCATGAGCGCCAGTGCATCCAGTACTTTGCTGTCTTCATCTATCGTTACCAGCCTGCGGCGACCAAGGCCGCCTATAAGATCGCCTACTGTTTCTACTTCGAGGAAACCACGGTCGAGCATCCATTCGTCGTTGTATACTTTAGCTACATACCGGCTGCCATGGTCGTGGAAGATTACCACTACCAGATCGTCTTTTTTGAGTTTGTCTTTGAGTTGCCTTAAACCTGCTACTACGCTGCCAGCTGAATAACCTATAAATATGCCTTCCTCGCGGGTAATCCGTCTGGCCATTAGGGCACCGTCGCGGTCGGTAACTTTTTCGAAAAGGTCGATTGCGTCATGATCATAATTCTGGGGCAGGAAATCTTCACCGAACCCTTCAGATACATATGGGTGCACCTCGTTCATATCCAGCTCGCCTGTATCAAACCATTTTTTGAGCAGACTGCCGTAGGTATCAATAGCCCATACCTGCACATTGGGGTTTTGCTCTTTAAGGTACATGCCTGTGCCTACAATAGTGCCACCAGTTCCGGCTGCAACTACCAGGTGGGTAACCTTTCCTTCGGTTTGTTTCCAGATTTCGGGGCCGGTTTGCTCATAATGTGCCTGGCGGTTGGCAAGGTTATCATACTGGTTTACATACCAGCTGTTTGGTATTTCGCGCTGCAGGCGGCGGGCCACCTGGTAATAACTGCGGGGGTCTTCGGGGTCTACATTGGTAGGGCATACTATTACCTCAGCGCCATGTGCCTTGAGTATATCTGCCTTTTCCTTGCTTTGCTTGTCGGTAGTAGCGAAGATACATTTATAGCCCTTTATGATGGCAGCCAGCGCCAGCCCCATGCCGGTATTGCCGCTTGTGCCTTCTATAATAGTACCACCCGGTTTTATCTTGCCTTCCTGCTCAGCAACCTCCAGCATCTTAATAGCCATGCGGTCTTTTATACTGTTGCCGGGGTTGAAAGTTTCCACTTTGGCATAAACCTTGCAAGGCAAATCTGCCACAACACGGTTGAGGCGCACCAATGGGGTATTGCCTATAGTTTGCAGTATATTATCGTAAACGCGGTCTGGCATAAAATCTGGTATTAATTCGGGTGCGAAGGTAAGCAACGATGGTGAAATAACAGGTATAAAAGGCTATCCAAGATATTCCTGCAACATCATTACTGCGCTAACTGCATCTATCAGTTCCTTTTTCTCCCGGTCTTTTTTCTTCAGACCCATGCCGGAGATAGCCTGTGATGCCATTTTGGAGGTCATGCGCTCATCGGTTTTTTCGACGGGGATATTGGGGAATACATTGCCAAATTTGATGATGAATTTTTCAACCAGGGGGGTTGCATCTGTGGGCGAATTATCAAAATTGAGGGGGTAGCCTATGATGATCTTCTCTACTGGCTCGCGGGCAATATATTTTTTCAGGTAGCCAATGAGTTCATTGGAGTCAACTGTATCGAGCGCAGTGGCAATGATCTTCAGCGGGTCGCTGACTGCGAGGCCGGTTCGTTTTTTTCCGTAATCTATTGCGATGATGCGTGCCAAATGGGAATTTGTTGTTTATTGGAGAAAGTTATTTGAGGGTGGTAAAATTAAGCAGAATATAATATTAATTTGAAGGCCTAAATTACCCTCCTTTAAGAAATAAAAAAAGCCCCGCATTGTTATTGATAATCAATGGAAATGGGGTGAAAAATGTCCCATTTATTACCTGAGTGGGTAATTCCTGATCTTTATTTCCTACTTATTGCAAACGTACTACTATTTATATTGCTCGCTGTGTAAAATTGCGCAATGATATGTTTCACGTAAAGGCGCAAAGCCGCAAACCAATAAATTGATAGCTGGTATTATTTAAAGGCAAGACCGCAAAGCCATCAACGATTGCAATGCATAATTTTATGCGGATTAAACTTTAAAATGGCTTTTTGTTTGGTTATCCTTTTCTCTATAAAAAACGCGATGGGATAATGGTAATAGCTGAAACCTTTGCTGGTGGCTGATATAAAATAAATTCCGATTATCTCATCATATCCCATTATATCCTACTTAGGCATTGATGTCCTGATATCTTTATCCTGATGGGCGCGATGTACTTTTCTTTTCTGCAGGAAAAAGAATAGTAC
>CAIVEH010000015.1 GCA_903904855.1 uncultured Bacteroidota bacterium
AATCTTTGATACCCTTATAAAAAGAATGGTCAAAAATGATCCAATACGCTTGTTATCAAAGGATTGATATTGCGACCTAAGTGCCTATACCTAAACCATTAATTCGGATCAGGAGAATGTGTTTTATGACGACCTGAAACAAACAGAAGTTGTGTTTGACGGATTGACGCCCCGCTCGTTAGTGAAAATTAATTATTCCCAGGAACATTCTGATCTGCATATGCTTCCTGCCTTTTTCTTTGAGCGTTCGCTACCTGTAATAGGTGAGACTTATGAGGTGACAGCACCAAAATATGTTAACCTGAAATTTGTTATAAAAGGTAATGGTGCGGAAAGAATTGTGCAAAAACGAGAGGAGGGTAAGCACAGTATTACTTATAGCTTTACTGCCGCCAATATAAATACTCTGAAAGATTACAGCGATGCACCATCGCATTTATGGTATGCGCTTCATATTGTGCCCTACATAACATCCTACAACCTTCCGGGCAAGGAAAAAGTAGATTTACTCAGCGATCCGGCACATCTCTATTCCTATTATTATGAGTTTATCCGCAACATTAATGTTACGGATAATGCGGAACTTAAGAATACTGTAAACAGCATAACAGCGGGTGCCAAAACTGAGCGGGAGAAGGCTGCTTTGATATACAAATGGGTGCAAAAAAACATTTACTATGTAGCCTTCGAAGATAGTCTTGAAGGCTTTATTCCAAGGCAGGCATCAGACATCTGTAAACGGAAATTCGGGGATTGCAAGGATATGGCCAGCATCATTACTGCCATGTGCAGGCTATCGGGCATAAAGGCATATTTTACTTGGATAGGTACACGGTCAAGGCCATATACTTATGAAGAAACCCCTGTGCCAACAGTAGATAACCACATGATCTGTACCATTAACATTGATGGCGAATGGATATTCCTCGATGGTACACATCCGATGTTGCCATTTGGTGAAAATTCGCCTGCGGTGCAGGGCAAAGAGGCATTGGTGAGCCTGGATGAAAAAAACTTTAAAATTATAAGAATACCGGAAACTCCTGCAGCTAAAAACATCACCGCAGATAGTACCTATCTGCAAATAAAAGGGAACCAGGTAAGCGGAAAAATAGTTGTTAATTACCAGGGTTATCCTTCGTGGGACATACAGATAAGGATGATGTATAACCATAATAAAGACCGGGAAAATCTTGCCAAAGATTTTATTACGAGAGGCTCCAATAAATTTTCCGGAAGCAATTATCAGTTTATGCAATCAGATACCGGTTACCGGGATTCAAAACTATCGGGAGATTTTATAATAGATGATTATGCCCGGAAGTTGGATAAAGAGTATTATGTGAATATGAATTTATCGAGGGTGTTCGAAAACAATCATATTGATACTGAAGGCAGGACTGTGCCATTCTATTTTAAATTTATGGACATAGGCCATGAGGTGGTAAAAATGGAAATACCCCAGGGCTATCATGTGTCTTATATGCCACCGGAGGCATCTGGTAAACTCGACGGTGTATGGAATTTCAGTATGAGGTATTTTGTTGATGGCCGGTATGTGGTATTATTGAAGGACTTTACTACAGAATCGCTTACTGTTCCTGTGGCGGGTATGGTGACATTTAATAAACTGATTGATAATCTCAGAAAGCAATATAAAGAAACAGTAGTGTTAACTTCAGACTGATCCTGATTATGAGAAATACAGCCTTGATTGTAGCCGGAATTATTTGTACTTATTTATCTTCCTCAGCACAGGATTTAAGCACCGGATGGCAGATTAACCCAGTGATTCACCAGGTTCCGGCAGAATTTGCCAAAGAATCGGCTGTGATCATTGAATTGAATTCCATATTGAAATATGAGGATGGGGATGATAATCAGTTATGGATGTATCGCACCAGTCATCGTATTATTAAGGTACTGGATGAAAAAGGGGTTGAGAATTTCAATAAAATGACAGTACCATTGTATACGGGTGAGTCGACACAAACTATTAAAGCCCGGACCATACTTCCTGATGGGAAAGTAAAAGATATAACACCCGACAAAATGAAGGAGATGAAGGGAGAGAATGGCGGCACTGAAATAGTATTTGCCATGGAGGGGGTAGAAAAAAATGCTGAGGTGGAGATGCTGGTAACTTATAAGAAACAACCAGTGTTTTTTGGTAAAGAAACATTTCAGTACCTGGTACCAGTGCTAAAAGCAACATTCGCGCTGTCGTCGCCGGCAAGATTGAAATTTGAAGAAAAGGGTTATAACGGTTACCCATCTGTAAGTGATACACTGATTGATAATACACGGTACCTGTTTGCAAATAAGGATAATATTCCTGCGCTTGCAAAAGAAGAATATAGCTTTGAAGATGCCAGCCGCATGAAGGCAGAATATAAGTTGAGCTATCTGCCTGAGAAAAATGCCCAGGTACGAACTTTTACTTGGCAGGAACTGGTGGAGAAACTCTATTCAAACACATACAAAATCTCTGATAAGGAGCAAAAGGCAGTTGAAAACTATGTGAAGTCAATAGGGTTAAAAGGAGGGGAAAGTGAGGAGGAAAAAATACAGAAAATAGAAAATGCCATTAAATCGGGTATATCAATCAACAAAGAACTGGACCCGGAAAAAGCCAACAGGCTGGATTATGTTATATCCAATAAAGCCTCCAGTGAAAATGGTATTGTAAAATTATTTGCTGCATGTTTTACAAGTGCGGGGGTAAAAAATGAATTTGGCATGACCAGCAACCATAATGATAATACTTTTGATGTAACGTTTGAGAACTGGAATGAGTTGGATGATTATTTGTTTTATTTTCCAGGTACAAAAAAGTTCCTCTCGCCAATAGATATATACTACAGGTATCCGTTTACTTCTACGGAAGTATTGGGCAATAAAGGCGTTTTTTGCAAAATGACAACTTTGGGCGATGTGACCAGTGCCATATCCGATATCCGCTCTATTCCTCCCCGTCCGGTATCTGAGAGCCGAAGCGATATCCGTGCGTCAGTTACTTTCGATCAGGAAATGGATCCCACGGCTGATGTGACCTATTCGTTTACCGGATATTGCGCTATGGGAGTTCGGGAGCTGGCGCTGTTGCTGCCAAAGGATAAACTAAAGGATCTCGTAAACAACATAATAACCCTTGCAGGCAAGCCTGAAAACATGGTGAAATACTCCATTGCAGGCGAGGCGTTTGAAAATTATTACCTTGGTAAACCTTTGGAATTTAATGCCACTATTAAGGCCTCGCAGCTTGTGGAGAAGGCAGGGCCAAAGTATATATTCCGAGTAGGGGATCTGATAGGCCGGCAATCGGAGCTATACCAGAACAGTGAGCGTAAACTGCCCGTAGATATGCCTTATTCGCATTCCCTGAACCGGTTACTTGCCATAACCATACCAGAAGGATATACTGTTGCGAATCCCGAGGTCATAAAAATGAAAACAGAATTCAAAGATGAAACCGGTACTGTAACCACAGCATTCACTAGCGATTATAAGCTGGAGGGTAATGTATTAACAGTAAATATTACAGAGTTTTATAGTCAGCTGCACTTTGCTGTATCCGATTATGAGGCTTTCAGAAAGGTGATAAATGCTGCTGCAGATTTTAATAAAGTAAGTATAGTGCTTGCGAAGAAGTAAGGTGAGGCTATTTTTAAGAGGCTCATTTTCAATTAGGCAGCCTTGTCTTTTTTTAATGTATCAATCCTTCTCTTTTTCCTGACTGCAGAACGTTTAATTTTTTCGGTATCCAGTTGTTTCCTAAGGCTGATTTCCATACGGGTAGCGCTGTCTATATAGTGTTCCATATTTTTGTACATACCTTGCTCAATCATCCAGTTTGCCTCCCGTAATTCTTCAGGAGTTACAATTTCATACCGGTAACCTGCATACTTATCGGTAGTTTCAATTTTCTTTGTAGCCATAACGATAACATGTGATAACAATTGCAAATTTAGGGTTAAAATGAAAGCTACATTATATTTTCTATCATATATTGTATTGAAGGCAAACCACCTGTTCCTGTTATCCTGTTCAAAAAAGGTACAGGTTTAAAACAACTTTGCGATCTGAAGAAATTTCAAATCATGACTTTCGGCTTTTGTGATATAATTATTTAGAATGTGGTCGCAATATTGAGAAACCCATTTTACCTCTACCGTTCGGTTCCGAATCTTGAATTTTGCATTTTCCATTATAAAATCATTGCTTAACAAATATAATTCATAAACTCTAATCGTTGCCTGAAAATGAAGCAGGTAATTAATTTCATCGTTCTTTGATAGTATAGGCCCGAATTTGCATAATGTAAACATGGAAAACCAGAATAGCAGAAATCCGGTACAACCAATGCTAAATAAAATGCCTTTAGAACAACAGGGAAGTAATAAAATAAAGGAAAATAATCACCGGATTTTGAATTATAACATCGGTTGACTAACTTCATGCTCAAATTTATAAGTGTACATGAGAATCCGCACACCTTTTATATTACTGGCAATGTTGTTGGCAGGTTCATTTAGCATGACTTCCTGTGTTAAAAATTATACCTGCCAATGTGTAATTAAATACGGTGGTTACCCTGGTTTGCCTGATAGTGTTATTAATTCATATAGCATTACCAATGACAAAACGAGTGCACAGTCGAAATGTAAGAATGAATCTTTTCATGCCAGTAATACGCCTTATGTGAATAACAGCGCAATTACGGCTACTGAGACTTGTATTTTATACTAAACGCACCCCTGATCCCCTTTGGGGGACCCTCCAATTAGCTTTATGCTTTTGTTTCAAGCTACGTTGATGATATTGCAATTTAGGGTCTGTGAATCATCCAATTCTTAACTGGGCTATAATTATTTTAGGATAAAACCAACATTTACTGGCATCAGCTAATCGGATAATTATTGGTAATTTTGTTTCTGAGTTTATGGAAAATACTTTGCCGGTAAAAAATCCACTTTATTATATTAAACGCATATCGGGCGTAATATTATTACTGGCCTTATCGGCTACATTTTTTTATTCGGCTTATACCAAATCAGGAGTTGAATTTAATCCGCATCCGTTTGCCGCAGCTCAGCAGCTAACAAAAGGTATGCCTCAAAGCTTTTGGCGAACTACAGGGGCTTTTTTTGAAAACCTTATTATTGAAACACAGCAATCAGCCAACGCTTTCGATAGTTTTCAGTGGTCATTTCTTGATCTGGGCATTAATAGTATTCTGGCAACCGGTATAATAGCCCGGGTTTTTGTTGGGCTGGAGTTGATGCTGGGTTTGTTTCTGCTGTTTCATATCTTTTTAAGACGGTTTACATATCCTGCGGTGATTGCCATTCTTTCTGTTTTCATTATTTACCTTTTGGTAATTATTCTGAAGCAGGGTAATACAGGCAACTGCGGCTGTTTTGGTGAGCAGATTTCGATGAAACCACTTGCCGCGATCTGGAAAAATGTAATAATGATTGGTGTTACAGTTTTGCTGATGTATATATACCCGGTAAAGCCGTATAAGTATCAGGAGTTTTATTGCATGGGTTTGGGGCTGGTAGCTTTCTCACTGCCGTTTTTGTTCAATTTTGTCTATACCAGTACCAACCCGGAGCCTTATAATAAACCAATTGACCTGGGGTTGCTATACAAGTATGAACCTGCACCTAAGGTAGAGCTCAGGACAGGTAAACATATTGTGGCATTTATGAGCCTTACCTGCCCTCATTGCAAGAAAGCGGCTTATCTGCTGCATGTCATACACCAGCAACATCCGGATATACCGATTTTTATTGTGCTGGACGGTCCTGAAACATTCAAAGATCAGTTTTTCAAAGAAACTCATGCAGAGGATGTGCCTTACCTTTATTATGTGCACCATACTGAGGATTTTATAAAAATGGCCGGACCAGGTGTGCCATCAATATTCTGGTTTAATAATGGTGTTGCGGAGTATAAGAGTGTGTACGCCTACTACCAGCTTGATCCGGGGTATATGGAGCAATGGCTGAGGAGTACTCCTGTGGCGGCACCTGCCAAATGAAAAATCACAGCTTCTAATTCCAAAAAATTACTTCCCTTGCACATTTACATAATTCTCTACCGGAAGGCGCTTGGCTATTGATCTTGCGAGGGTCATTTCATCAGCATATTCAAGTTCTCCGCCAAAAGAGATGCCACGGGCTATGGTAGTAATCATCACCGACAAATCTTTCAGCTGTCGGGCAATATAGTACACTGTGGTGTCGCCTTCTATCGTGGGGCTTAGTGCCATAATTATCTCGCTAATTTCATTCTTTTTAACCCTGTCGTGAAGTGTATGGATATTGAGTTGTTCGGGTCCAATGCCATCAAGAGGTGAGAGTATGCCACCCAGCACATGGTAGAGACCATTGTATTGCTGGGTACTCTCAATTGCTATCACATCACGGATGGTTTCCACCACACACACCTGGCTGCGGTTTCGGGCTCGGTTCACGCAGATGCCACATACTTCGCTGTCGGATACATTATGGCATTCTTTACAGAATTTGATGCCATGCCTCATATTTGATACAGCTGTTGTAAAACCATCTACTTCCGATTCGTGCATCCGCAATAATTGCAGCACCAGCCGCAGAGCGGTCTTTTTGCCTATACCCGGCAACTTTGAAAATTCCTGAACTGCGTCCTCAACCAGTTTTGATGAAAATACCATTACTGCAAAAATACAATTACAAAACGGATCGTCAATCATTAAGTATTTCAGGGGAGGGGCTACCAATCCCATCCAGCGAAATAATGTTGTAACATTTTATAAGGCTTAGAATGGGTAAATTATATTTATCACGAGGGCTAAATATTCCTGTTCTTTCGGGCTTGCTAAATAAAAAAAGGGTACCCTTGGGTACCCGCATTAATTATTTTTTTTACCATTTATTAACGTTCAATAGCCCAATGAGTACCAGAATTATTTTTTTCATTATTGTCACCTGCGAGATTTACCCCGCCGGTCGCAGTGTTACCATTAAGGAAAACACCTTTTGGATTAAGACTACTATTCAAGCATTGAAATGCAAGAGTTCCATCTTTGAGGTGAACCTCTTTCCAATGTGTACCGGAATTTGGCGCATCCTTATCGGAAGCTAAATTTACCTGGCCAGTAGAGGTAACACCATTAAGGTAAAAAAACTTTGCTTTAGGGTTACTATTATTATTATTCAGACATCTGAATATGAATACATCACCACCTACGCTGACTTTTTCCCAAATTGTACCGGAATAAAGAGAACTGGTATTAGGTGCCAGATTTACCACTCCACTGGTGGTTGTACCATTCAGGTATCTATGCTCAGGGTTTGGTTTTGCTCCTTTGCATAAAAATTTTACCCTTTCCTGGGCAATTACTGATGTTGCAATGCTTAGCAACATTAAAATGAAGGCAATTCTTGTTTTGATCATGTTTGAGAAGTTTTGTGTAAACTTATTAATTTATTTGTGAAAAATTACGCAGACTTATAAATATAAAATATACTACTTTGATGTGGTTTGTTGTTTGGAATTTATCAATTGCTTTTCCTTTTGGTTGACAAAATATTTAAATTAAACAGACGCAGAAGACAAAAGGGGATTTTATTATCTCTTTTTATAATTAACTGCATTGTTTCGTATCGATATATGTATACACACTGATTTTTAATCAAGGTGCAAATAGATTGATTCACTTGTATGATGGTAAAAAAAATATAAGTTAATGAGAAAATAATAAGAAAAGAAATAAAAATATTACTATCATTGCGTTTCAAACAATTTTTTAACTCAAAAAAACAAACGAAAAATGGCAAACGAACTATTATCGATGGCCCAGCAGTTTTCTGGGCTAGACATGGGTGCCTTGATTGGTGGGCCGCTTATGGCTGCGGCAAATGCTAACCAATCTATGGCATTGACTCAAACGAAATTCATGTTGGATACATGTTTTACAAAAACAGGTACTGCTCCGAATTTCAATTACACACCTATCATGATACAAATGGTATTAACCAGAGGCGTAATCACTCCTGGTAATCCTGATGCTACTCCTCCAACGGAAACAAAAATCGATTCATTTGATACCAAATTCAACCTGCCATTACTGACCATTATCCCACTTAACTCTTTAGCTGTTGACAATGTAGATATTACATTTGATATGGAAGTTAAGTCTTCTAATTCTTCTGATCATTCAGATGAGTCAAAAAAATCATTGTCAGTTGGTATTGATTTCGAAGCAAAATTCCAGGTTGCTTGCTTCTCAGTTTCTGTTAAGGGATCTGTGAAGTCTGATTCTTCCGATACAGTATCGAATAAATCACATTACGAAAGCAGCAACTCTGCCAAATACCATGTGGCTGTTCATGCGGCACAACTTCCGCTTCCAAGAGGAGTAACTACCATAATTGATGCTTTCTCAAAAGCTATTGAGCCAGTACAAATTCCTGCTAAGTCAACAACATAAATTAAAACGCAAAGGAGTTAGTTCTTGAAAAAGAGCTAACTCCTTTTGTTTCATATTAAATAAATAACTAATTACATATTTAAGATATGGCAGATAAATTTGATGATCTTGACTACAGTAATCAAATTGACATTGAATCTATAATCAGTGCACCGCTTGTTGCTGCCTCTAAAGCCAATGTTATGATGGTAACTGGCCAGACAAGGTTTTTATTGGAATTTTGTTTTAACAGAATTGAAATAGCAAATACGGACAGTCCACCAAGTCAGGATAAGAAATATAGATATGAAGCTATAATGATTGATATGGTTATGACCAGGGGAGTGATGGAATCGTCCGGCCCCGATGAGGAACCTACATTCAGGAAAGCGGAACTAACTTTTTCTGTTCCTTTATTGAGTATAATTCCATTGAATTCTTTAGCAATAAATAAAGTTAATGTTGATTTTGTAATGGAAATAACGTCTATTACATCTAAAGATTCTGGTCCGAACTCATTAAGTACAGATCCTGACAATAAAGTTACTCAGAAAAGAGCTCAATTAAATGGAAAAATAAGCAGTGCAGCGCCTAGGGGAAACCCTAATGATTCAAGCCAATATAAAAGCCAGGCTTCAAGTACACTTAAGGTTAATATTGATGCAGGACCTTTGCCACTTCCTTTGGGTGTTTTAACAATTATCGATTTGTATGTTAAAAATATACAACCTGTACCAGCTAATAAAAAAATAAATTAAAAATATTATAATTATATATAGCAATGACAAATAGAGAACAATTTGTTTCTTGTCCAGTATGCGGTGATAAAATAGCCATTGATACCATGCAATTATTGGCAGGAGTAAGATTCAAATGTCCTAATCTGGAATGTGATGCAGTAATTGGGCTACCAACTGAAAGTAAGCCAATTGTTCAGCAGACAATGGAGAAATTTGAACAGGTAAAGGGGCAATTGGCCAAGCAATAATTGTGTGATTATAAGGAATTTTTAAATTAATTATTGTAAATATGATTAATTTTAAATCTTTAATGCAGGCTGCTCGTCAGGCAGTAAAAAAGGTTGTTACTAAAAAGGACAGCTTTTTGAAAAATGAGCAAATTGCTACTGTCGAAAAAGTGGATGGGGAAAAGCATCCTGATAATATTGAAAATGAGGCTATTAATCCGGTTATTACAGATGTTTCACCAGAAAAAATTACTCAATCTGAAAACCTTATTATTCCGGTAAAAGTTATTGAAGGTGAAAATGTTGAACTATTAGAAGAATCATCTCCTGATATTTCTGATTTTACCAATTTAAGTGAAGTTAGCCAAGTGCAGGTTGAAATTGTTAAGGATGAAGAACAAGTTGATGTCATTATTAAAGAATATAAGGTTGCAGAAATAGAAAAGGAGGTATCAATACCTAAAGATATTACCTCAAGTCTAATTGTACATTTACTTAATGCATCTCCTGCGGTAATGGTTCAATTAGACAATGCGTTGTCTAATTGTATGGATATCAATACTAAACTCATTAAAGAACCAGGTAATTCAGTTAAGTTCAGGTTTGAACCTGATTCCGGAAAATCAGTCGAAGACACGCCTACTGAAATTTCAATCGGAGCCAATACTTATATTGAATCAATTATTTATAATCATTACAATAATCGAATTTAATTAAATATTATTTATGATCAATTTAAAGCAATTTGTTCAGGCAATTCACGATGCTGTTTTACTGGCCAATAATTCCCTGATGGATAAGAATATTGATTTATTGGATAAATATTTTGATAGATATTATGCAGATCCTAATATTCCAAATGATAAAAATTCATTGATGCCCAAAATGGTAATCCTTGATTACCCGATACCAACTTCTGAAAATTCAGATAATCAAGTAACACAAACACAGGTACAGGTTCCGCTTATTACATTGGTTCCATTATCAATGTCACAAATTGAAAAAGCAGTTATTCGGGCTCAATTCGAAATGGATATTGTAGATGATGAATTACAATTAAACTTTGTCGGTAAAAGGACTGGTGGAACTGGGCTCTTTGGTGGTAAAAAGGAAGATCATCAATGCGAATTAGAAATCACTATAAGTCCGCAGGAAATGTCTGAAGGCTTAAAGATTATTGTTGAAGGTTATGACGCTATGCTAAAAAGGCAAATTATGTAATTCATTTTGTAGAGCAGTTATTTTGATATTTAATTAAGTTTTTGCTTTAATGTCAACAATTATTGAATTAATTTTCAAATAATTTGCTGCTTATTTTAAAGTATATAAGCATGCAACAAAAGAGTCTTATACAATCTCTTTTCGATTGAAAATGCAC
>CAIVEH010000016.1 GCA_903904855.1 uncultured Bacteroidota bacterium
GTTTTCAGGAAAGACAGGATTCGATCATTCGTAAAATACAGGATCCTGTTTTCCTGTTATTCCTTTAATCTTGTTCAGACAATCTGAACAAGATTCTAGTACTTTATTTAATCAACATCACTAAGGCAGATTGCAAATCCGCAACCAAGTAGGCCGGGATTAAAAATCCCGCAGCGGGCTCCTTTCCATTTCCTTTTGGTTTATCAGAAAATGAAACCGCATTTTTCTTTGCGGAGGTTATTGAAATTCCTTCGCAATAACAAATTAGGCGCAAATAAATTTTTTAGTTTGAAATACAATTGCTAATTTTATCGTAATCAATATTTAGCCTGTTTCACCTTTAAGAGTTTCGTATCATTAAATCTGGTAAGGAACAAAATAAACGTTTGACTGCAGACATGGAATAAATATGAAACGAGCAGCGCCATTAAGGGTTTATTGCTGTATTTCTTTTTTTGCTTTCCTGTTACTATCAGTAACAGCTCACGGACAAGCAGACAACAATTCCTATGCCTTTACTTTACAACACTCTGAAAGCGATTCCCAAAGATTAACCGTTTATAATAATTTACTCAAGGCATGCCGGTTTTCAAAACCCGATTCTGCAATGCTTCTGATTAAAAAAGGAATTACCGAATTCGCTCAGAGTGGCTACCAGCAAGGCATTGCTTCTCTGCTTACCTACCAGGGTGTAATTTATTCAGACCTTAATAAAACTGATCTGGCTCAGAAATCTATTGAGAGATCCATACAGATTTATAAGGGGCTGAAAGATTATCAGGGCCTGGCATCCAGCCATAATATTATTGGGGTAATACTGAGCAGGAAAAGCAATTACAATGATGCATCAGACCATTTTTTCAAATCTTTAAAATACTTTGAAACCCTCAGCGATACTGATGGTATCACCAATACCTATATTAAAATCGGTGAGAACTACGAACGCTCCGGTGATTTGGGAAATGCGCTGGAATACTACATGAAGGGCTTAAATGTGGCAAAGGACCAGCCCGAAAATGACCTTGTAATGCTGCGTAGCAGTAATATCCCATCGGTTGTAAAAGACATGAAGGACAACTTCATCTCGATGAAGAAACTTCAGAAAATATTTGACGTTAATGGTAAAAACAACAGCTTTATTGAGGTACGTTCATTACCTGATGCGATAAAAGATGCTGTTTATTCAATGGATGGCGATACAGCCAAAACCTTAAACTATACAAGGTATGCCCTGAATTTATTGTTGAAAAACCACAAAAGCAGCATCTATGAAGAGTTCAGCCTTAACATAAAGGACAACAATAAGCAAGTCAACCCTGATAATTTGCATAAAGCCACAGAGCTGATTGATATTGCCCCTTTATTAAGTTTGAAAAAGCAGAAAAGTTCTCTGGTAAATGTAATTAATGTAAGCACTGGAAAACCCGGACTTACCACCATAAATCCGATACAAGCAAATGGCTTTTTAAATCCTATTGCAACGATAGGTAGCCCGGCTTATATGTCTGCTCTGAATTCAGCAGAAAAAGAAAGTATAGAAAATCTTTCAATCAACACATTCTCCTGGAATGGGTTAAATAATTTACCAACTCAATTGACTGGCAACTATGGTACGGGTATAAGTGCTGCAATACCAGATGCCGGTAACATACAAAATACTGATATTACCCCGATTAATACCATAGAATCAAATCCACTATCGCAGAACAGCACACCTACATCTAATAACAGTGTTGCAACAGTGTCTCAATATCAGAGTGCAGCCCTGATTAGTACACTCAGTTTGATTGGCGCCCCAATTCCAGATGATATTTACAACAGGTTATTTGCTACTTATATCGGCGGGAATATTGGTAATAGCCCCAATAGTTCACCAACTGGTAAAACTCCGGAAGCAGCGCAAAATCCGCTTCTGAAAAATCAAAACAGCCTTACCGGCATGCCAGGCAACAATGCAGACTCAAGGATGAGCCTATCGGCAATTACAACAGTTAGCAGCAACAAGCGACTTACAGAGACAATAAATATAGTTAATGAGTCAATCATCAAAAAAAGTGAGGTTGGAAATTTAGAAGGACTTATTGAGCAATCAAAGAAAAAAGGTGATTTTATTACTGCTACATCCTTGCTTGAACAGCAGAAAACTATTCAGGACAGCATTATATTTCTGGAGACAGAACTTGCAAAAATCAATATTGAATCACTGAACAATATCAATACCCTGAATTCCAAATTACAGCAATTGGAATCTTTAGATCCGGCGCCGCATAATGAGAATAATTTGCCCATTTATATAGCCGGGATACTCTCCTTTATTGTTTTGATAGCTGGCGTTTCATTGACCCGGACTAAGTTGATTAATAAAGAACTCGCTAAAAGGGAAATTAAACTCAGGAATGCAAATAATGTGAAGAATAAGCTGATTTCTGTAATTGCACATGATATTACCGGATCCCTAGGATTTATGCCTTTGTCACTGGGTCTGTGCCGTGATAAGTCACTACCGGAAGAAGAAAAAGATGCCCTTTTATACCAGTTGGAACTGAATGCCGTCGCATCGTTTAATACGCTGCAGAATATGCTGGATTGGGCGAAAGAACAGATTCAGGGAAACAAACTGAACCAGCAAACCATCAACATTAATGATACTTTATTGGATGTACTACAATCAATAAATGTAGCTGCTAATTATAAGAACATAACCGTCGTCAACAATGTTCCGGGCAGCATGACTGCTTATGCCGACCCTGATCATATTAAATTCGTTCTTCGGAACCTGCTTACAAATGCTGTAAAATATTCCAACGTTAATGGGCTAATAGGTATCAGCGCTACGCTGACAAAAGACAGATCTCAGATAATAACTTCTATCAGCGATAATGGAATTGGAATAAACAAAGAGAAACTTGCCGGAATTTTTGAACCATCCGGAAACAACAATTCCAGAACAGACAATGGCAGCGGTAATGGAATCGGACTATCGCTGTGTAAAGAGTTTGTAACTGAAAATGGAGGAGAAATCTGGGTAGAAAGTGTAAAAAATAAAGGTTCGGTATTCCACTTTTCGATGAAAACCAACAGCTAAAGGCGCTTATTGCTGCCTTGAATTTGCGGTTCCTGCAAAAAAACCAAGACTATTTACTGAAGCAATCTCGAATAACTGAGATAAACTGGTAGTACCGGTTTTATCGAATATTCTCTTTTTGAAAGTAGAAACGGTACTATTGCTCAGGTTAAGTGTTGAGGCAATATCATTTGTCTTATAACCATTGAGCAGGTAATGCAGAATTTCCAGTTCCCGTGGGGCTAATGTTGAAAACGGATTATTCTTAACTGATGATGTTTTAACTTTATTGGGATAAGGCTCATTATTAAAAAATCCCTTTATACAACTTGAAATTTCTTCTTCGTTTGAAGACTTTGTAAGATAATAATATATATCGTATTGCCTGAAAGCATCTGCATAAATATCGACCGGTTGCATAGAAAAAATCATAATCTTCACTTCTGGATATAATTTCCTGATAATAGGAACAATCTCCAGGCAAGTACCATCTGCGAAAACCACATCAAGAATAATATGCGTACAGGGCAGGCTTTTTAACTCATTCATCAGGCTGTTGCAGCTATCGGCTTCCGAAACGTTCTTAAATCCCAGCCTGGAAGTAATTAATAGCTTTAACCCTTTTCTGATCATACTATGATCATCGGCAATAATAATTGAAGGTGCCATAAATACAAATTATGTTCTATGTTAAACTATACCTTTTAATACGACTTATAATTGGATACTATAAAGATACTAAATATCCTGTCGAAAGCCCATCAAATTTATTCTACTGATTCCGGAAATTAATTCTACATTAATAATCCTGTTTAAAACATAAAATTGCATAGTTGTCAATAATAAATTCATAAAAAATTATGCTTCTAGGCCTTCTTATATTGTACATCAAGTCCCTGATTAATGCTAAAACCATTAAGGATATCAGTTCAGTAAATCCATATCCATCCATACCAGAAGTCAAAAAACAGATTCATTGAATTGCATGATCAAATAATTAAAATTGCACTCCCAAAAATGGCTTTAATTGCCAGAAAAAAAAATCAGGTACAAGCA
>CAIVEH010000017.1 GCA_903904855.1 uncultured Bacteroidota bacterium
CTATTAAAATATTCATCTTCGGCTATAATTATTTCCGCTTCATCTTTAGCTTTTTTCCTGGCTCTTTTAGCCGTTTCTACGCATGAGACACTACTTTACTTAATTTGGTGTAATCTGCATTTTTAATAACATAAATATATTTATTAATATAAGATTGACTAAAAACTGTCGGTTGCCATTTGTTCGTGAATAAAAAATGTATTTTCTGGAATTATAAGCAATAGGTTTAGGCCAATATTCACAATAAATCTACTAAAATAAAATAAAGTATCCAATTGGCAAATTATTGAAAAATACAATCGCATTGTTTCTGCTTTGCTATCCTGAATCAGGAACAATGAGGAGCAGCAAGTAAATGCCTTTGGGTCTTACTAGCGGATTGAAAATCCTCAATCATTTGGGTCGGGATTATAAATCCCGACCAGCGGGTTACTTAAAAAGTAACAGCAAAAGTTATAGTTTTCGTTGCTTGGTCGGATTCAGCGAACTATCTGCCATTTGGGTTTAGGTGGCCACAGAGTCCTGCAAAGGCGGGATTAACATTCGAACAGTGCTAGTTTTTGAGACGCTTCCCAAAAAAACGCGGATTGCAAATCCGCAACCATTTGGGCCGGGATTATAAATCCCGACTAGCGGGGTTTTAGATATTATAAAAAAATAAATTCTACACCAAAGTTGAAATTCTATTCCCCAGCAAAGTCCCTTTAGGGATTTAGGGTTTTATTTCATCCACTTCTCAACCAGTTTCTGATCCAGCTCCGGGTAGCCGGTATTTTCTTCTACCATGCTGTTGTTGAGCCAGAAAATCTGGGGGAAGATGCCGTGTGTGTAATTTAGGAATTCTTCCCGCTTGAGGCGGGTGTAGGATATATTCCTGGCCTGGGTTTCTTTCCAGAAATCGGTAAGGTCGCTTTCTACTCCGCCCAGGATCATAAAGAAGGGTATAGCTGGATCTTTGAGCATCATGTTGTGCATTTTAAGGGCTGCTTTGCGGCAATGCATACATGATGGGCTGAGGAAGGCTACTATGTGCTTGCCCGTGGTGAGATCGGTGGCAGGGGCCCATCTGGCATCGGCATATATGGGTTTCAGGCTCATTTTGTATACTTCGTAAACCGGGAAAACAAGGTATATGGTAACAAATGTGCCTGCCAGCAGCAGCAGTGGTACTATATCTGCAAAGCGGAAATTAAAGCCCCTGGCTTTGCGTATGAGCAGGCCGATAATGCCCAGCATAATAATGTTTTTTACCAACGATACAGAAGGCCGCATCCATATGGCATCGCCAAAGCAGCCGCAGTTTACATTGTCGCCTGCTTTTATCCATAAGTAAATAAGGAAGAGGCTAAAGAATACAAGCAAGGCAAAGGCAGATTTTAATACCCAATTATTCTTCCCGAAAAAGTGCAGTACCATCAATGCTCCCAATGTAGCCTCCAGCCCAATGAAGAACCGTGCAGCTATTTTGGCATACAGCAAGGGGATGTGCGTGAATTCTACCATTGTATATTCGAACGACTGGATGGTAGGGAAGAGCTTGGTGTAGGCTGAATAAAGGAATAGTGCGCCAGTGGCTATGGTAAGGAGAATGATCAATAGGCGCTGCAATCTGTTCATTAATCGGAGAAATAATTTTCCAAAATTAAAGGGATAAAGTGAGTATGGCTACTGGTATTTTTACAGCAGTTGTTATAATTGTTATTATTAGGGCAATTTTATTTCCAGTACCAAAACAAATTGGACTTAACGCTAAAGTACTCATTATGTTTTTACTTATGTTACATCAAAATAAACCGTTGAAACGGTTATGGGTTGCAATTTAATATTATTACCTACGGTTGAAACCGTAGGCTTTGTAATTTAGGTTTGTTTAGAACGGAGGTTGTATAGCTATATAAATACAGAGTTAAAAGTATTGTATGTATTAAATAAAACAGCGATGAAATTGGAATTTTATTAACTTGGAATTAATTATTTATTTTCAAATGCGAATTATTTGTAAAAATTGTGCAGGATTATTTGTTACGGATTCCATAGTACATACTTTTGCGAAAAAAATCGATATTATGAAAAAAGTATTAAGTATTGTGGTCATAGCAATGATTGGCCTGTTCGTATTTACTGGTTGCACTAAGAAAAGCAGTAGCAGTCCCTCTTACACGATGAAAGCTACGGTGGGTAGTACTGCTTTCAGTGTAACTAATTGTCTTGCAAATATTAATTCCACTTTACTAAGTGTTTATGGTTATGGTGGAAGCGGAACAACTGCTACATTTCCTAACATTACTCTTCAGATGTCCAATTACACTACAACCGGCACATTTACGATAGACACTACCGCAGTATTTCCAAGTCTGACTCTTGAATACTTCCCTACATCGGCGCTGACTGATGTGAAAATGGCAAAAACAGGCACTTTGACAATATCATCTGTGACTTCGACGGTTATTTCCGGTACTTTTTCATTTGTTTGCACTGACGGAACTGCTGTTACAGGTGGATCATTTACTGCAAAAAGGTATTAATAAAATTTCAATCTTTATTTGGACCGCCTGGTATACTCAGGCGGTTTTTTTGTGGGGATTCCGTTCAATAATAATTTGTAGGACAGAATACCCCGTTTTCTGATATTGTATTTTTCATAACCGTCGGTGAATTTAAGGCAGCCTGCAAACGCAAAAAAGTGTAGTATAGTACCTGAAATGCCCTAAAATGAATTTATTCTTAGATTATATCAAAAACCTTAAGAAAACTTTAACACAAAAATAAAATTTTAACTCAAATTTAACTTTTGTCTGAAAGCTGCGCCAGCATTGATTTTTTGTCAGAAAAAGTCATTTGCAAGGTTAAAATTACATTATTAAAAAATTAATTTCAGGCTATTTTACTGGTTTTTCGGAAGAATTTCAATTTTCACACAAAATTTGGAATATTTTTTGCTTAATTGATGCACATGCGGTATCTTTGCCATCCTTTTTCCTAAGGTACAAGTACGTGCAAAAATTTATTTTGACCATTTCCTGTTAATACCATTGCCTGAAAGTTGGGCCCAGCCTAGCTATCGGGAGTTTTTTGTTTGTAAAAGGAGTAAAAAAATAGTATGGCTACACCACAAAAAAAGACAGCATCCGGGCGTGTGAACTTCGGAAAGTTACACGATGCATCAGCTACCCCCGACCTGCTGGCGATTCAGCTCCAGTCATTCCAGGATTTTTTCCAGCTCGAAACTACGCCAGATAAGCGTAATAACGAAGGATTATTCCGGGTTTTTAAGGAGAATTTTCCGATCACAGATACGAGGAACATTTTCGTATTGGAATTCCTGGATTATTTCATTGACCCGCCCCGCTACACCATCGATGAGTGTATGGAGCGCGGCCTGACTTATTCAGTTCCGCTGAAAGCCAAGCTGAAGCTGAGCTGTAACGATGAGGAGCATGTGGACTTTGAAACTATTGTTCAGGATGTGTTCCTGGGTAATATCCCTTACATGACTCCCCGTGGCACATTTGTGATCAATGGCGCTGAGCGTGTTGTTGTATCTCAGTTGCACAGGTCTCCTGGTGTGTTCTTCGGTCAGAGTGTTCACCCGAACGGAACCAAGATATACAGTGCGCGTGTAATTCCTTTCAAGGGTGCCTGGATGGAGTTTGCTACAGATATTAACAATGTAATGTATGCGTACATTGACCGTAAAAAGAAATTCCCTGTAACCACACTGCTACGTGCAATAGGTTATGAAACAGATAAAGACATTCTTGACCTGTTCGGCATGGCAGATGAGGTGAAGGTGGATAAGAAAAGCCTGGCTCCGCACATTGGCCGCAAACTTGCTGCCCGTGTATTGCGCAGCTGGACTGAAGATTTTGTGGATGAGGACACCGGCGAAGTAGTAACCATTGAGCGTAACGAAGTGGTACTTGACCGCGACAGTGTGCTTGATGAAGATAACGCTACACTGGTACAGGAAATGGGTATTAAAACCATATTCCTCCAGAAAGAAGAAGTGAGCGGTGATTACTCAATCATTTACAATACCTTAAACAAAGATACTTCCAACTCTGAGCTTGAAGCCGTTCAGCATATCTACCGCCAGTTGCGCGGATCGGATGCGCCGGATGATGAAACAGCACGTGGTATCATTGAAAAACTGTTCTTCAGCGATAAGCGTTATGACCTGGGTGAAGTTGGCCGTTATAAGATCAACCGTAAATTAGGACTGGATATCAACCTGACTACTAAAGTACTTAGCAGGGAAGATATCATTTCGATTATTAAATACCTGGTACGTCTTACCAATGGAAAGGCCGATATTGATGATATTGACCATTTGAGCAATCGTCGTGTTCGTACAGTAGGTGAGCAGTTGTTTGCGCAGTTCGGTGTTGGTCTGGCCCGTATGGCCCGTACCATCCGTGAGCGAATGAATGTGCGTGATAATGAGGTGTTTACGCCAATTGACCTGATCAATGCTCGTACCCTTTCTTCAGTTATTAATTCGTTCTTTGGTACATCACAGTTATCCCAGTTCCTTGACCAGACCAATCCATTGTCTGAAATTACCCACAAACGCCGTATCTCGGCGCTTGGTCCGGGCGGTTTGAGCAGGGAGCGTGCCGGCTTTGAGGTAAGGGACGTACACTACAGCCACTACGGCCGTCTGTGTACCATTGAAACACCTGAGGGACCAAATATCGGTCTTATCTCTACACTCTGCGTTCACGCACAGATCAATGATATGGGTTTCATAGAAACTCCATACCACAAGGTTAGAGAAGGTAAAGTGGATCTTAAGAATTTCCGCTTCCTGAGCGCTGAAGAAGAGGATCTTGCCAAGATCGCCCAGGCAAATGTGCCTATGGATGATAAAGGCAACTTCCTGGAAGATAAAATCAAGTCGAGGCAGACAGGTGACTTTCCTATCCTTGACCCACATGAGGTAGAATACATGGACGTGGCTCCTAACCAGATCGTTGGATTGAGCGCATCACTGATTCCCTTCCTGGAGCATGATGATGCCAACCGTGCGCTGATGGGATCAAACATGCAACGCCAGGCAGTTCCGCTTATTATACCACAGGTGCCGATTGTAGGTACCGGACTGGAAGCTAAGGCCGCCCGCGATGCACGTATTCAGATACATGCAGAAGGCAATGGGGTAGTAGAGTATGTGGATGCAGATCATATACATGTTCGTTATGATCGCGGTGAGAAAGAAAGGCTCGTGTCTTTTGAAGATGACCTGAGAATATATACGCTTACCAAGTATAAGAAAACCAACCAGAGCACAGCAATGACCCTTCGTCCTAGCGTTCGCAAAGGACAGAAGGTGAAGACTGGAGATTTCCTTACTGAAGGCTATGCTACCCAGAATGGTGAGCTGGCACTGGGAAGGAATCTGAAAGTAGCATTCATGCCATGGAAAGGTTACAACTTTGAGGATGCGATAGTGATCAATGAAAAGGTGGTGCGTGAAGACTGGTTCACATCGGTGCATATTGATGAGTATGAACTGGAAGTACGTGATACCAAGCTTGGTGAAGAAGAACTGACTGCTGATATACCGAACGTAAGTGAAGATGCAACAAAGGATCTTGATGAATATGGTATTATACGTATAGGCGCTCATGTGGGTGAAGGTGATATCCTTATTGGTAAGATTACACCAAAGGGAGAAACTGATCCTACTCCTGAAGAGAAATTGCTTCGTGCGATCTTCGGTGATAAAGCTGGTGATGCAAAGGATGCTTCTCTGAAAGCTCCGAGCGGAACTGAGGGTATTGTTATCAGCAAGCAGCTGTTTCAGCGTGCCAAAAAAGACAAGAACTCAAAGGTGCGTGAGAAGACAGCGATGGAGAAAATCGAAAAAACTCACGAGAAGAACCTGGAAGACCTGAAGAATTTCTTGTTTGAGAAATTACTTGTGTTGCTGCGCGAAAAAACTTCAGCAGGTATTACCAATAATTTCGGTGAGACAGTATTGAGTAAGGGTGGAAAGTTCAATTCAAAAACACTCAGTTCAATAGATTACCAGAATGTGAACCCACTTGGCTGGACAGGCGATAAGGAAACTGACGACCTGATCAACCAATTGCTGCACAACTTTAATATTAAATTCAACGAAGAACTGGGCCGCTACAAGAGGGAGAAATTCAACCTCAGTATTGGTGATGAGTTACCAGCTGGTGTACTGAAACTGGCTAAAGTTTACCTGGCCAGCAAGCGTAAGCTGAAGGTGGGTGATAAAATGGCGGGTCGCCACGGTAACAAGGGTATTGTGGCAAGGATAGTGCGTGAAGAAGATATGCCGTTCCTGGAAGATGGAACTCCGGTGGACGTGGTATTGAATCCGCTGGGTGTACCTTCCCGTATGAACCTGGGTCAGATATATGAAACCATCCTTGGATGGGCCGGTGAAAAGCTGGGTCAGCGTTATGCTACTCCGATCTTTGATGGTGCATCTGTAAAGGAAATTGAAGACCTGATTAACCTTGCAGGTTTACCTGACTTTGGACATACTTATTTGTATGATGGTGAAACAGGGGAGCGTTTCCACCAGAAAGCAACTGTGGGTATTATCTATATCATCAAACTGCATCACATGGTTGATGACAAGATGCACGCACGTTCTATCGGGCCTTACAGCTTGATCACGCAGCAGCCATTGGGAGGTAAAGCACAGTTCGGTGGACAGCGTTTTGGTGAGATGGAGGTTTGGGCACTCGAGGCTTATGGAGCATCGAACATCCTGCAGGAATTACTGACTTTGAAATCGGATGATATTGTTGGCCGTGCCAAGACTTACGAAGCAATCGTTAAGGGAGACAATATACCTAAGGCAGGTATACCAGAGTCCTTCAATGTATTGGTGAATGAACTTCGCGGATTAGGATTAGAATTGAAATTTGAATAATCAGTCTAAAGTCTAAAGTATTAAGTCTAAAGTTTAGACCTGATATAAAAGCTGAAATTGAAATGAATAACTTTAAGGAGTTAATAGTTTGGCAAAAAGCAGTAGATTTTGTTGTTAAGATTTACGAAGTAACAAATTATTTTCCTGACAGTGAACGTTACAATCTGGTTAGTCAGAAGCAGAGAGCAGGTACCTCAATACCGAGTAATATTTCGGAAGGTGCAGGTAGCAATTCTGTAGCAGTTTTTAAGAATCACCTGACAATTGCGTTAGGCTCTTCTTATGAATTAGAAACGCAAATAATAATTGGTAGAAAATTAAATTTTATTAGTGAGGAACGTCATAAGGAATTAATAAAAGATTTAAATGAGATTCAGAGAATGACTCTCGGTTTATATAATTCCTTATGATGGTACTTTAGACTTAAGACTTACTACTTAATACTTAGAAAAATGGCAGTAAAAAAAGATAATCGCCCAAGACCGGGATTTGGTAAGATAACCATCAGCCTTGCATCTCCGGATGTAATACTTGACCGTTCTTATGGAGAAGTATTGAAGCCTGAAACAATAAATTACCGTACCTACAAGCCTGAGCGTGATGGCTTGTTCTGTGAGAAAATATTCGGCCCGGTAAAGGATTACGAATGTTATTGCGGTAAGTACAAGCGTATCCGTTATAAGGGTATTGTTTGCGACCGTTGCGGTGTAGAAGTAACTGAGAAAAAGGTTCGCCGTGAGCGCCTGGGCCACATCAAGCTGGTGGTGCCTATCGTTCATATATGGTATTTCAAGAGCCTCCCAAATAAAATAGGCTATCTTCTTGGCGTTAGCTCCAAGAAAATGGAGAGCATCGTTTATTACGAGCGCTATGTGGTAGTAGCAGCAGGAGAAGCTGAAGAAATGATCAGGACAAAACTGAACCTGAAAGATTCGGAAGATACTGCACAGCAATTGCTTACTGAAGATGAATACCTGGAAATACTGGATGGCCTGCATAAGGATAACCAGCATCTGCCAGATGAAGATCCGAATAAGTTTATAGCCAAGATGGGCGCTGAAGCGGTGCATATGCTGCTTTCGCGTATTGATCTTGACGCTTTATCTTACGATCTGCGTAACTCAGCAGCCAACGAAACTTCACAGCAACGTAAGCAGGAAGCTTTGAAGCGCCTGAGTGTTGTTGAGGCTTTCCGTGATGCCAATACCCGTATTGAGAACAGGCTGGAGTGGATGGTAATGCAGTATATTCCTGTTATTCCACCCGAACTGCGTCCGTTGGTTCCTTTGGATGGTGGCCGTTTTGCGTCATCCGACCTGAATGACCTTTACCGCAGGGTTATTATCCGTAATAACCGTCTGAAACGCCTTATAGAAATCAAGGCTCCTGAAGTAATCTTACGTAATGAAAAACGTATGCTCCAGGAAGCTGTGGATTCATTGTTTGATAACAGCCGTAAATCGAATGCCGTTAAGGCAGAAGGTGGCCGTGCGCTGAAATCATTATCAGATGTACTGAAAGGTAAACAAGGCCGTTTCCGTCAGAACCTGTTGGGAAAACGCGTTGACTACTCTGGTCGTTCGGTAATAGTGGTAGGTCCGGAAATGAAACTGCATGAGTGTGGTTTGCCAAAGGATATGGCAGCGGAGTTATTCAAACCGTTTATTATCCGCAAGCTTATAGAAAGAGGCATTGTAAAAACAGTTAAGAGTGCGAAGAAACTGGTAGAGCGTAAGGAAGCTGTGGTTTGGGATATCCTTGAGAATGTACTGAAGGGCCACCCGATCATGCTGAACCGCGCCCCAACGCTGCATAGATTATCTATACAGGCATTCCAGCCTAAACTGATTGAAGGAAAGGCAATACAGCTTCACCCACTCGTATGTTCGGCGTTCAATGCGGATTTCGATGGTGACCAGATGGCTGTTCACGTTCCGCTGAGCAATGCTGCTATTGTAGAAGCTCAGGTACTGATGCTGGCTTCGCACAACATCCTTAACCCACAGAATGGTACGCCGATCACCCTTCCTTCTCAGGACATGGTACTTGGTCTGTATTACATCTCTAAGGGCAAGAAATCGACCGAAACTGAAAAGGTAAAGGGCGAGAATAAAGCTTACTACAGTGTAGAAGAGGTAATTGTAGCGCATAATGAAGGAAAGGCTGATCTCCATGCATGGATCAAGGTACGTGCCAATGTGCGTGAAGCAGATGGCAGTATCGTTGTTAAGCTCATAGATACTACCGTAGGTCGCGTATTATTTAACCAGTTTGTTCCAAGGGAGAATGGTTTTGTAAATGCACTGCTTACCAAGAAATCTTTAAGAGAGATCATTGGCCAGATATTGAAGAATACCAATATCCCTAAAACAGTTCAATTCCTTGATGATATCAAGACCCTTGGATTCCGTACGGCATTCAGAGGTGGATTGTCGTTCAATATCAAGGATCTTACCGTTCCGGATATTAAAGAGAAACTGGTAGAAAATGCTCAGGTGGAGGTAGACGAAATCTGGGAAAACTACAACATGGGTCTGATTACCAATAACGAGCGATACAACCAGGTAATTGATGTATGGTCGCGCGTGGATACCCGTGTGACTGAAACATTGATTCGTGAAATGGCAGCAGACAAGCAGGGCTTCAACTCTGTGTACATGATGCTTGACTCTGGTGCGCGTGGATCTAAACAGCAGGTAAAACAGCTTGCCGGATTGAGAGGTCTGATGGCTAAACCCCGCCGTAGTGGTTCATCAGGATCAGAAATTATTGAGAATCCGATCCTTTCTAACTTTAAGGTAGGATTGAGTGTATTGGAGTACTTTATCTCAACCCATGGTGCGCGTAAGGGCCTTGCGGATACGGCACTTAAAACGGCGGATGCGGGTTATCTGACACGCCGTCTGGTGGATGTGGCACAGGATGTGGTTATCACAGGTGAAGATTGCGGTACTCTTCGTGGTATTGCAACATCGGCACTCAAGGATAATGAAGAAATTGTGGAACCATTGTATGACCGTATCTTAGGCCGTACTTCGCTGCATAATGTTTACGATCCTATTTCCGAGGAACTGATAGCTAATGCCGGTGAGGAAATTACTGAAGATATTGCTAAAAGAATAGAAGACAGCGCGATTGATACAGTTGAAATCCGCTCGGTACTGACTTGCGAAAGCCGCAGGGGTGTATGTGCCAAATGCTATGGTAAAAACCTGGCTACAGGATACATGACCCAGAAGGGCGATGCAGTAGGTATCATTGCAGCACAGTCGATCGGTGAGCCGGGAACACAGCTTACGCTGCGTACCTTCCACGTGGGTGGTGTTGCGGGTTCATCAGCTATCGAATCACAATTGGTGGCCCGTTTCGATGGAACCATTCAGTTTGATGGTCTGCGTACTACCAAGTATAAAGATGCAGAAGGCGCTGACCAGACGGTAGTAATAGGCCGTACAGGAGAGGTGCGTATAGTGGATATGGCCAATGACCGCCTGCTTATTACCAACAACATACCTTATGGTTCATTGTTGCGTGTAGCCAATGGCAAGAAGGTTGTGAAGGGTGATGTAATCTGTACGTGGGATCCGTTCAATGCGGTAATCATTTCTGAAATTTCGGGTAAGGTTCGTTTCGATGCGGTAATAGAAGGTATTACTTATCGTGAAGAGGCAGATGAGCAGACAGGACACCGCGAGAAAGTGGTAATTGAAACAAAGGATAAAACAAAAATACCATCCATATACATTGATGGCGCTAAAGACCAGAAGATGTATAACCTTCCGGTAGGTTCGCACATCGTTGTCAATATTGATGATGAAGTGGCCAACGGAACGGTACTGGTGAAGATACCACGTGTGATGGGCCGTAGCCGGGATATCACGGGAGGTCTGCCAAGGGTAACTGAGCTGTTTGAGGCACGTAACCCAAGTAACCCTGCCGTAGTAGCTGAAATAGATGGTGTGGTAGGATTTGGTAATGTGAAACGTGGTAACCGTGAGATCGTGGTTGAGTCGCGCGAAGGACTGGTGAAGAAATACCTGGTGCCGCTGACCCGTCATATCATGGTGCAGGATGGCGACTTTGTAAAGGCTGGTACATCACTCTCTGATGGTGCCACTACACCAAGCGATATCCTGTCGATCAAGGGGCCGTTTGCGGTGCAGGAATACCTGGTAAATGAAATACAGGAAGTATATCGTTTACAGGGTGTGAAGATTAATGACAAGCACATTGAGGTGATTGTTCGCCAGATGATGCGTAAGGTGAATATAGTTGATCCGGGTGATACCAAGTTCCTGGAAGAAGATACAGTAGATAAGTTTGAGTTTATGGACGAAAACGACTGGATCTATGATAAGAAAGTGGTAACCGAATCAGGCGCAAGCGATAAGATGCACCCTGGCCAGATCGTTACACTGCGTGAGATCCGTGAAGAAAACAGCGGATTGCGCAGGGCTGATAAGAAACTGGTAGAGTACCGTGATGCAAATCCGGCAACATCTTCACCAATGCTTCTGGGTATTACCAAGGCGTCTCTGGGTACACAAAGCTGGATATCAGCAGCATCGTTCCAGGAAACTACCAAGGTATTGTCTCAGGCATCCATCAATGGTAAGGCTGACTTCCTGATGGGCCTCAAGGAAAACGTTATTACAGGTAACCTCATCCCTGCGGGAACCGGTATGCGCGAATTCGATGACCTGGTAGTAGGTTCTAAGGAAGAGTTTGAACTGCTGCAGGCCAACAGGGATGTGCTTCAGTTTGACGAGGAAGAATAAGATCAGGATTTTCAGGATTGTTTAATAGACCGCTCAGAAATGGGCGGTTTTTTTATGCCCGTAAGTGGCTCATTTCCATCATTTTCTCCCGTTGGTTAGGTTTATTGACCGTTGGTTAGGATAATTTGTTAATGGGGGTTTAACGAATGTAGATTGCGATGTAAACATTTTTTAACCGTTAAAACTAAATAAGATGAAAAAAAACAAAATTATTGAATTCAGCTATTATGCACGCCATATCCGGCGCAATTTCTATTACAAAGCATAAGGTTAATACTTCTTCTGGCATACCCACATTTACAGCAGATAATGTTGGTATTGGTAGTATTTGGGCTACAATCATATTGCCCGGTTTTACTTTGCAAAACACAACTCTATATTTTTTTACCACTTAAAAAATTGACTAATGAAAAAAACATTGAATTACATGGTAGTTGCGATGGCCCTGCTGATCTACATAGGAGCGGGCGCGCAGACAACACAAATACACATCGGGGATCCTAGAAACCAGTTGGCCACCCACATAAAAGTAATGGCCACAGGTGAAAAAATAATTGCCGGATATGACTACGATCTGGTTGCAGGCGAGGTTGCAAATGCACAGATGATACTGATGAAGGTGGATGCAGCAGGCTCTACCATCATATGGCAGGAGAAATTTGGGATGCCTGGAACGAATAACCTGGTTTATGATATGATTCTCACGATCCCAGTGGCTGCCACCGACGGAGATATAGTAGTGGTTGGCTCAATGGGTCGTAATAATGTGTATGCCGACAACCACGCAGCTATCCTGAAATTCAGATCATCGGACGGAAGCCTGGTATGGCAAAAAATAATAAGGGATCCAGATCCGGCTGATGTGGGAGGGGAAGTGTTTTCTGCTGTAACTGCCCTAAGCGATGGTCGGCTGGTAGCAGTAGGCACGCACGATGCCCGTCCTCATAATTCCAATGCTATGATCTACGTGTTCTCGGCTATGGGTGTACCACAATACAATGAGATTGATGGAATGACAGAAAGTGATGGTTACCTCGGCATTACCACCGACGGTACAGACTGTTATATTACAGGTACATGGGTTGGTAATTATACCGATGCGCGCGTTCACAAATATACGCCGGCTGCGGTAGGCTCCGGGATGGGAACTTTCGGCGTAATGGGGTGGTCAAGGTACTTCGATTTTACCCTTACAGGCGTAAAAGGTGATCAGGCACTACAAGACAATTTCTTCACCGATATATATCTTGTCGGCGGGGAACTAATGATATTGGGAGGATCCTTGCACAACTATTTATACGGAGCTGGCGAAGGTGAAAGTATTTGCAGGCTAAACGCCAGTGGTCTACCCGACATTACTACCGAAGGGCTATGGCAGATACAGAACAGTGGTATGACCTACAGCGGCGCTGTAAAAATGGCGGTGGTAGATCGTAATCACATTTATAATGTACAAAGCCCCACCAACGTGTGGACAGATCCGATCATATGGCTGGCAGGTACATCTAATAATACGGTTGTCACTGATATCAGCTTATTGCCTTCGGGAACTGCTCCAGTTGTGAGTAATACTGTACTATACAAGTCATTTCCTCCTAGCCTCCACTCGTTGTTCGACATGGCAATGGTTGGTTCTGATCTGCAAATGGCCGGGAGTACAAATGATCCATTACATGGTTATGGCAATAATGATATTTATTTCGTGAAAACGGCCAACAGCCTGCCTGTTGGTACCAACCCTAAAGTGTGCGACAGCCGCGATGTGGCATGGGGCGATGCGTTTCCGCTTGTTGAAAGCCACCAGTATTTCACCAGAAGCTATTTTAATCCGGTATTCACTAATGTTTTTCCGGTATCTACATTTTATCAGATTGGGCCGCTTGTATGTGATGACTCTACCAAGCATCAACCATGTACTGATAGCTCAAAGCTGGTAATTACAAGCACTACTGATGCAAACGGCAACTGTATATTTTCTGCTACAGCTTATGTTTGGACTGCAAACGAAATACTGGGTTATGAATGGCAAGGCGCCGGACCGGCACAAATTGATCATACACATGCTACCAGCGATACATATACCTTCACAGTTACTCCTGGAGGAACTGCTGTTATAAAAGTGACCGTGTTTGTTGTTGACACTACTTTTATAGATACAGTATCCGGCCCATGTTGCAGTGTAGTGCTCACTCAAACAGTAACCTGCAATCATAAGGATTCCACCTATTGCGGCTGCTTTGATACATCACTGTGTACTCTTACATATATTGGTATGAGTGGCCATGATGGTAAATGTCATTTTACAGTAACGGCTAACCAGATTACCAATAAGGGTTGCCAGTTCCTGGGATACAAATGGATCACATCGTCATTTAGTACAGGAATAATATCATCTAACACTGGTACGGTAATTGTAAATCCAGGTACAACAGGTTTTGCAACGGTAGTTTTTTATGCACTTACTCCTGCTGGTGATACCTGTGTGTTTACACGGTGGGTAAAATTAATTTGTCCTGGCGACGTAGGTGGACCAGGTTGTTTTAATACAGCTTTAACAACACTAACGGCTACAAGTGTACCAGGCTTTGGTGGAAGCTGCAATTTTACATGCACCGCTTCAGCTACTACAATTCCTCCTTACGTTGTTACCAGTTACAGATGGTACAAAAATTCTGTTTACGATCCTACATATACCACCAATACTTTCCCTGTTAACGTGCCTTCAATGATAGCCGCAAATGTGCAAGTGATTATCAGTTCTGTTAGTCCAAACGGAGATATCTGTACCGACACGCTCCATTTAATCCTGAGCTGTGACGGCGGAGTGGGGACTGCGGAGCGTCCCGGGCATTCAAATGAAGGAGGACAAGTCAGTTCAGGCAATGACATATCTATTTTCCCTAACCCTACCGAGAACATGGTTATAGTTTCATCTTCTAATACTGAAATAACAAATATAGAGGTTATAGATGTAAATGGTCAGAAAGTTGGGACTTACAATTTTGAGCATACAAAATCAACAACCATATCGCTCGATAATCTCCCTCCGGGCACGTATTTATTCAAGGTGAATGGTTCGACATCGAAGGTCGTATCGAAAATAAAGTAGCAAATACAAAGCATTAACAAAGGCCCCGGGGATGGGCTTTTGTTATTTACCTGGTGTGCAAAGCTAAAGGTAATTGCAATTTGTTATACATATACCCAATAGAGAATGGCGCACCTGAAGAGGGCGCCTTCTTATTGAGTAAGGTTATTGATTCATGAACCTGGAATACAAAACAATCACCACCTCTGTTCCTGTCTGATCACTATTGTTAAGATTGTTGATTTCAATAGAAAAGGTGACCTTGTAGAAATCGGAAATACGCTTCAGCCGCTTGCGGATAAACTCTATACCGAGAGATAGTTTTTCGGTGGCAGGGGTGTTTGTTTTTATTTCAGTTAATCCAACGCCGTTATCAGTAATTCTGATAATCAGGTAATGGTCGGTTGAGATGCTTAAATCTACAGTTATGGTAAAACCATCGAGCTCTTTACGGAAGCCATGGACTACGGAATTTTCAACAAAAGTATGTATCAGCAGGGGAGGGATGTTTACCTCATCTGAGTTGGCAATTGAGTTGTCTATTTTCAGCGTTATCCTGTTATCAAAGCGGAGATTCTGCAGGTGAATATAATTTTTAATCAGGCTGAGTTCTTTTGAAACAGGGATAAAGCTGAATTGCAGGTTTTCGATATTCTGCCTGATCAGCCTGCTTAAAATGGCGAGGTAGTTATTGGCAGTTTCTTTTGAGCCAATATTTATTAAATTCTGAATGTTGTTGATGGCGTTGAATATGAAATGCGGATTGATTAATGAATTGATTGACCTATGTTCCAGCTGCAGGTAATTCAATTCATTCTGAAATAAATTCTGCCGGTGTTTATGATAGGCCATAACGATGAGTATAGTAGCAATAATTAATAAAAAGAATACGAGCATATAAAACTCATAAGTAAGGTAGAAAGGAGGAAGTATTTTAAGATTGATAAATTTTGAAGGTGTGGAGAGATTGTTATCAGTTATTGACTTAATCTCGATCTGATAATCATTATATTTTTCGATAAGGATGTCCAGATTATCGGAAGATGAGTTGTTCCATGTTCCGGTACTATTACTGGAAATAAGACGGTAGGCATAGTGGCTGGGAATGTTGTTGAATTTTAATGAACTCAAAGAAACTGCAACATGCGTATGCAGGCTGTTTTTTATTATGATGACACTATCACTTCTTGTTTTACCATTTACTGCAACATTTTCAATATAAAAAACCGGTTGCTCTATCTCTCTGTTAAGCAAGCTGTTTTCGAAAATGTAAAAATCACCGCTCAGATTGCAAATAACATTATTTGCGAAAACATAAAGATCAAGCAAATCTGATTGCTTTATGGGGTATTCTATTTTCTTAGCTCCGTTCGTTATATTGTATAAATCATCAACTAAATAATATCCTTTACTTGTATTCAGAATATATTTTACAGTGCCGGCAGAAGCATTGATGGTGCTAATACCAAAGCATGAAAAGGGGAGGTTAGGAATTACCTGTTTTCTGTTCTTTTTCCGGATATCATATGTAGTCAGATTCTGGTCGTTGGTAATAACAATAAACTTATCATTTAATAAATAGCTTTTTGCTATTGATTGGTCACGATTTAGGCTATCAATTGGTGAATAACTAAAAGAAGTCATATCGTAAGAGAATACTTTGTTATTGTGATAGCAATAAATATTACTGTTGTTATGGTCATAAATTCCATAACCATCAGATCCTATGGAGATAGGAGGACTGAGAGATATTGTATCAGAAATTGTGGCAATATTCAGGTCTGCCCACCTGATTAAAATATATTTATTTTCAGAAATTTTAAAAATATTTTTAAAATTAGATATTTGAATTAATTTATCGTTATTCCTGTTAAGGCAATATCCAACAGTCTTGTGTGCATAGAAAAAATATTTATTGTCAACATATACCGGAATAAAATCGTCTTTAAACTGAAAATTAATTTTCTCCAGAATAGATGAGTCATTTTCTTTATAATGAAAAATCGAGTTATTTTTTATGAAAAATATCTGATGGTTTGTAGCTTCTATGAGGTTAAAGCCAGCAACATCAGGTAAAGATTTAATCTTGTCCAGGTTCTTATCGAGGTAATAAATGCCGTTACGAGCTGTAGTGATCCAGAAATTGCCATAAATATCCTGAGCTGTGCAACTGATTTCCTGATGTGAAAAAAGCGTGTTTTTTTTATGAGTTTTTGTATTGATGATTATTAAACCATTTTTGGTGGCGCAAAATACATTTTCTTTTCCGTCATAATATATGTGTATTACATTATGATAAAAATTGAGTAAGGTATCTCTGTAATCCCAGATTAATGAGTCGCTAATGTGTATTTTGATACCATCTTTATCGGATGAAAGGCGGTATTTAAAATCATGAAAACTATTGGTTTTATCAGTCAATATTTTATCTGCAACAATATTGTTTACTAAGGACGTAATTTTATGCTCTGAAAAGATTTTAAATATATTATTCTCCTTCCAAATGAACGACACTTTTTCATCGTAGTTTTGCCCAAGTATCAAAGTGCATGTTGTATCATGCAACTTATATACACTTCCTTCTTTATAGCCTATGTATAGTGATGAGTCAATATCTTCATAAATATATTCTATGTAGCTGATTATAGGCAGTTTTTTCAGCAGTTTGTCTTTTTTCTCGTTATACGCAGTATCATTTCTGATATAACAAGGCTGTCCGTTACTGGTAAAAAGCCAAAGTCTACCTGATCTATCCTGGTATCCATGATAAATATCGTTGTCACTAAGTCCGTTTACTACTGAGAAATTTTTAAAATTTTCCCCATTGAATTTGGATACGCCTTTATTGGTAAAGAACCACATATACCCTTTATGATCGTGAAGAGAGTGATAAACCCTGTTGCTAATGAGTAAATTGGAGGTTGTATATTGCTTATAGTAATAGCCGTAAGATGGGATGTTGCAAGTAACCAGCAACCATAGAATTATGGAAATTAAACGCTTCAATTCAGTTTGAGTTATTCAGAAATGACATAAAATCGTTTACTCGTCTTTTGGCCAACATGATAATTTCATTATTGACCATTTTGATATTAACCCCATCATTTTTTACTAGTGAGGCTATTTTGTTTATGTTTATAATATGTGATTTATGCACGCGGAATAGGAAAGGGAAAACATATTCTTCCTCCAGTTTATTGAGCGGTTTACTCACCACAATGGTTTTGAATTCATTGTTAAAGGAAAAGGTTATTTCGGAATAAAAGCCGCTTCCTGTAATATATATAATGTCATCAGATTTTATGACGTATATCTTATCTGAATTTTTTATTATGATTTTTTTTTTTTTTCTTCGGGATACTCATCAGGCAGCCTGGTGGCTGGCTCGCTCAATAAAAAATGCTTCCGGATTTTTATATAACACTCCAGAATGTCGTCTTCGAGCAATGGTTTAAGAATATAGTCCAACGCTTCTACCTTAATAGCTTTGATAGCGTATTGCTGATAAGCGGTAACAAAGACAATTTTGAAATCAAGATCGGGATTCTGAGCCAGCAGATTGAAAATATTATCGTTGAATATCTCAACATCTAAAAATGCAAGGTCGATTTTTTTTGCTCCGGCTTGCTCCATTGCCTCCTTTAAAGTATTACCAGCGGCTATTATAGCAATATCAGGGCATAACTTAGAAAGGTAATGATTGAGGTTGGTTATACAGCCATCTTCATCATCAACTATTATAGCATTGATTTTTTTGTTTTTCTCCATTATTGGAAAATCTATTTTGGCTCAATCCAGAATGAGTACTAAAATAGATAAAATTCTGTACAAGCACTATTTTGTTTTTTATTCTTCAGGAAACAATTGGTATGCCTTAGGTGCGGTCACTTTTTTATTATGCTACCCTGAATTGGCACACAAGCCTTTTCAACTTTGCGTACTCTGTTATTTACCGGGTCGCATATATAAAGGTTGCCGGCAGCATCTATGGTAAGGCCTGCTGTACTCAGAAATTTTGCAGCTGTGGCCGGGCCGCCATCGCCACTATAGCCAGTTACGGCAGTACCTGCAAAAGTTGAAATTATGCCTGAAGGATTAACTTTTCTAACACATAGGTTGTTGTAATCAGAAATATATACATTTCCTGCGCCATCAACTGCAACATCGGCTGGGCCAGAAAGTTCTGCAGCAGTTGCAGGGCCGCCATCACCATAGTATGCTCCTAATCCGGGATCGGATGCATAACCATTACCAGCAAAGGGGGTTATAATACCTGCCCTGGTTATTTTGCGCACCCGGTTATCATCATAATCTGCAACATATAAATTGCCTTCAGCATCGAGCGCCATGCCTTTGGGTTTAACCATGCCAGCAGCCGTGGCCGGCCCGCCATCGCCGCTGTAAATAGGATTTCCGTTGCCAGCTAACCGGGTAATAATTCCTGCCTTATTTATCTTGCGGATGTTGCTGTTGTCGGAGAAAATTATATTCTCCTCTTTGTCGAGTATGATGCCATTAGGGCCTGCACCCAGGCAGGCATAAACTGCCCTGCCGCCATCGCCAGAAAGGGCGTCGGAGCCATTACCTGCAATGGTAGTAGCAATTCCGGTGTTGCTTATTTTACGTATCCGGCTGTTGCCATGATCTGCCACATATATATTACCCGTTGCATCGCAGGCTACACCAGTTATTTCAGAAAATTCTGCTGCTGTTGCCATGTCGTTATCACCTCTGTATCCTGTAACAGCGCCACCTGCTATAGTAGTAATTATGCCTCTGGTATTTATCTTCCGGATACAGTAGTTATAGTCATCGGCAATATATAAATTTCCTGCTTTATCAGTGGTAATTCCATATGGAAAAAATACCTGGGCAGTAGCCGCCGGACCGCCATCACCTGTACGGCCAATTATTCCGTTACCAGTAATAGTAGTAATGGTTTGGGCATAAACGGTGCAACCAGAAAGTAATAAAAACAACAATAATATATTCTTCAAAACTAATAATTATTAGGCAAAATTAACCAACAGCAATGAATGTGCAATGTTATATTAATCCTGTCTTATTTTCAAAACATTCTAGAAGGTATAATAATCCGGTTGGCTGATATAACTTTGCAACAGATTGATAGCATAACTTTATATCAGATAAATGAAAATATTCCTTGCCCAGCAAAATTATCATATAGGTGATTTTGAAGCCAATACCAGCAAAATACTGGCAGCCATAGAAGTGGCTAAAAAACAGAACGGTGACCTAATTGTTTTTTCGGAACTGGCTATATGTGGGTATCCTCCCAGGGATTTTCTGGAGTTTGAAGACTTTGTGGCGGAGGCATTGATTTCAGTTGATAAAATAAGGGAAGCGGCTGATACTATAGGAGTGCTTGTTGGGGCACCATCGCCGAACCCGATGAAGAAAGGTAAGAATCTGTTCAATAGCGCCTACCTGCTTTATGAAAAGGAGATAAAAGGCATTGTGCATAAGACCCTCCTTCCCAATTATGATATTTTTGATGAGTATCGTTATTTCGAACCTGCATTTGAGTGGAATGTACTTACTTTTAAGGGTATAAAACTGGCCGTAACTATATGTGAAGATATTTGGGACCTGGTAGATGACCCGATGTACAGACGGCACCCGATGGATGAACTGGTGAAACAGGGGCCTGAATTGATGATTAACCTGAGCGCATCGCCCTTTGATTATATTCATGCTGATGGCAGAAAGGGCACAGTGAAAAAGAATGTGCTGAAATACAAGATTCCAATGGTGTATTGCAATACTGTGGGTTCACAAACCGAGATTGTTTTTGACGGTGGATCGCTGGTGATGAATGCTGATGGGGACCTTGTGGCAGAGATGCCCTATTTCTCTGAATCAATGCAATGCGTAAACTGGGTAAAAGGCGGATTTGAGGAGAAGATAGTGAGGCCTGCCGCCAATGTGCCTATAGTTAAGTTGACTCCGGAAAATTTTGAACCTGAAAAAAACACAGGGAAAATTCATGAGGCTTTGCTACTGGGAATCAGGGACTATTATGGTAAAATGAATTTCACCAAGGCCGTGGTTGCCTCATCGGGTGGGATAGACAGTGCAGTAGTGCTGGCACTGGCATGTGAGGCATTGGGAGCTGAAAATGTTCACGCACTTTTGCTGCCATCACAATTCTCTTCGGACCACTCTGTGAGTGATGCGGTAAAATTATCTCAGAACCTGGGGAATCCATATGATATACTAGCTATAAAAAATATTTTTGATGCATTTGATTTAACGCTTAAGCCAATATTCAATGATCTTCCATTTAATGTAGCGGAAGAAAACCTGCAATCGCGGATAAGGGGGGCACTAGTAATGGCGTTGTCAAATAAATATGGTTATATACTTCTTAACACCTCAAATAAGAGCGAGCTGGCTACAGGGTATGGAACTCTTTATGGCGATATGGCGGGCGGGCTTGGGGTGCTTGGAGACTTGTACAAACAGCAGGTTTATGCATTGGCCCGTTACATTAACCGAAGCAAAGAAATTATACCGGAAAATATCATCAATAAAGCTCCTAGCGCTGAATTAAGGCCCAACCAAAAGGATAGTGATAGCCTGCCTGATTACTCGATCCTTGATCCGATACTTTACCAGTATGTGGAAAGGCGGCAGGGGCCTAAAGAAATTGTGGAAATGGGTTATGATACCGCTCTTGTAGCCAGGATTCTGAAGTTGGTAAATGCCAATGAGTATAAGAGGAATCAGTTTTGTCCTATTATACGGGTATCGCCAAAAGCGTTTGGGATAGGCAGGAGAGTGCCGATTGTGGGGAAATATTTATCGTGATAAAATAATTTATATTTGCAGTAAATGATTTTTAAAAATGGAATTGGCAGATCTGGATCTCAATAAAATATATAGTTATGCCGATTACTTCAAATGGCAATTTGAGGATAGGGTAGAGCTTATAAAGGGTAAGATATTCAAGATGAGCCCTGCACCCAATTTTGACCATCAGGAATTGGTAGGTGAAATCATGTACCAATTTAAAAAGTTTTTGCGAAAAAAACCTTGTAAAGCTTTTGTTGCTCCATTTGATGTTCGACTGCCAATAAAATCAAAAGAAGATAAAGATATATACACTGTCCTACAGCCAGATGTTTGTGTGGTTTGTGATACATCAAAATATGATAAGAGAGGTTGTGTAGGGGCACCTGATATTGTTGTAGAAATTCTCTCTCCAAGCAATAATGAAAAGGAACTCAAGAACAAATTTGATATTTACGAAGAATCAGGAGTGCTGGAGTATTGGATAGTTTCGCCTCAAGACAGGACTTTCCTTGTAAACAGACTGGTAGACGGTCACTATGTTACATCCCGGCCTCTGGTTTCGGGCGATGTGGTTTCTACAAATGTTTTGCCAGGTTTTGAATTGGATCTGAAGGAATTATTTGATTGTTTGGATTGAAGAGCCTGTCTTTGATTTTTTGGTTTTGCAATTCGATAGAAAATAGGCTTTATAAAAGCAAACAATTACTTTTGATTCCATCATGAAGCAAGACATTTTCCGGAAGAAAACGCTGTCGCATATAAATCAGGAAGTGGCTGAAGGGCTAATAGAGGGGCATGCAAGGAATATGCATAAGGTGCTCACTGTGCGCGACCTTACTTTTATGGGTATTGCTGCTATAGTGGGGGCTGGTATATTCAGTACTATTGGCAAGGCCAGTTTCGATGGAGGGCCAGGTATTATTCTGTTGTTTTTATTTATTTCGGTTGCTTGTGGATTCTCGGCTATATGCTATGCCGAATTTGCAAGTATGGTTCCGGTTTCGGGCAGCGCTTATACATATAGTTATGTGGCCTTTGGAGAGCTGATTGCCTGGATAATAGGGTGGGACCTGCTGATGGAATATGCCATAGGTAATATAGCAGTTGCGATATCCTGGAGTGATTATTTCTGCTCGCTCGTGGATAGTATACGAATAGGCAGCTTCCGGCCACATATACCAGAATACCTTGCTACCGACTACTGGACAGCCAAAGACCAGATAACTGATGCTGCAAAACTTGCCTGGGGACATGCTCCAATCATTGGAGGAGTAAGGTTTATCTGCAACATACCTGCCTTTCTCATCACTTTTGTGATCACCTGGGTAATTTATATTGGTATTAAAGAGTCGAGACGAAGTACCAATATTATGGTGATACTGAAGATGGCCATTATTCTGCTGGTAATGATAGCTGGCTGCTTTTATGTGAATACCAGCAACTGGACGCCTTTTCTACCCAATGGCATAGGTGGAGTGCTTACCGGTACATCGGCAGTTTTCTTTTCTTATATAGGTTTTGATGCCATCAGCACTACTGCTGAAGAATGCAGAAATCCCCAGCGCGACCTGCCAAGGGCTATGTTTTATTCGCTCATTATCTGTACCGTAGTTTATATACTTGTAGCGCTTGTACTTACTGGTATGACAAGCTATACGCATCTGAATGTTGGCGACCCGCTGGCTTACGTATTCAGCACTATGAACAGCAAATGGGCCAACTGGATAGCAGGCGTGATATCTATTAGCGCTGTTATTGCCACCGCAAGTGTGCTGCTGGTCTTCCAGCTCGGGCAGCCCAGGATTTGGATGAGTATGAGCAGGGATGGACTATTGCCCCCAATATTTGCCCGGATTCATCCCAAATATAAAACACCATCGTTCAGCACAGTACTTACCGGGCTGGTAGTGGGTATACCTGCATTGTTTATGAACCTCGGCGTAGTGGTGGATCTTACCAGTGTTGGTACGTTGTTTGCTTTCGTGCTTGTTTGCGGAGGTATATTAAAATTGCAGAACGACCCCCACAGGTTGCAGAGTAAATTCAAAACGCCTTATCTTAACGGTAAGTGGCTGGTGCCACTACTTTTTATTGTGTCTGTAATTTTGTTCCAGGTATTATATCCAGGAGGGTTTAAAGGGTATCTGAATTTTGCTGATCCGAAAGGCAATGTTACCTGGGATGTAATCCGTACCAAGGTTCCTTTTTTTCTTTTTGGAATCACTTTCCTTGTAACAACAATTTTATCGTTTCTGAAAAACTATTCCATAATTCCGGTTCTCGGATTTTTGTGTTGCACCTACCTGCTGTCTGAGTCGGGTACAACCAACTGGGAGCGGTTTCTGATCTGGCTAATTGTGGGGCTTGTGCTTTATTTTGTATATGGTTATAACCACAGCAAGTTGGGGTGGAAGGATGGTAAGCAATTGAGTACGGAGAAATAAAAGGTATCGGGCTTAATTCTAAAAGGATACAGACAACTGTCCATTAATATCGCTCAGTCCCAAAGCCATTTTGTACCTTTGAGCGGGTTTTAAATAGCATCTCCACTCACCAGAGCAGATTGAAATTATATTTAATAACCCTGAAAACATTACACCGTTACTTATGTTTAAAATCAGCATACTGGGTTCGCTATTTTTAATGGTCTTCCAGGTCAGCGCACAGGTATTACCATTGGAAGGCAGCCGATTAAATTACAGATTGGTTGGATTTTCAATTAATGAACAACCGAAACAACAGTCTTATAAGATTGAACTGGCTAAAGGTTATTTCAATGATACGGTTGCATTTGCCAAAGAGATTACCAGAGTTTATGACTGTACCGGCAGGGAAAATGTACTGGAGGTTCCGTCATTCGGCGTGCAGTATACCTGGCGGTTTGTATATCCTGACTCAAAACCTGCCAGGAAAAGCAAATTGTATCATTTCAGCACAATGACAAATGAACATGTAGATACCACCAAATTGCGCCTTAGGGTTACTAAACCAGCGTCAACAGTATGCCGGGATTATTTTGTATCTATAGATGCAGGTGGGGTACTTTATGACATGAAGGGCGCACCGGTATGGTTTATTCCGGACACCAATGGCATTGGAGGCATTATGGGTGATCTGCAGTTTACCTCCAGGCCATCAATGACATTTATCAGGAATACGGACGCGTATGAAATTGGTTTTGATGGAAGCATTCTATGGCATGCACCTACCCACAGCTATATCGCAGATACTAATTCAGAGAAGTATCATCATGAATTTGTCCGGCTCTCAAACGGCCATTATATGATTTTGGGTATACAGATGCTGATGTGTAAACAATATTCAGTAAAAGACAGTAATTATATAGTTACATCTAACGACCGGAGTTTAGCTGGAGATTATAAGCCCTGCAGGTTTGGAACACTAATTGAATATGATGAAAAGGGGAAGGTTATATGGTCGTGGAAATCATCAGATCATATACTTAACAGTGATTTTGCCTATTATAAGGGTGAAGCAGATACAAATCTTCGTTTCGATCCACATGAAAATGCATTCTACTTTGATGACCAGCATAAAATTGTATACCTGGGTTTCAGAAACCTGGACAGAATAGTGAAAATTGACTACCCCAGTGGACAAGTACTTGGGTTTTATGGTGAAAATTTTAAGCCAGGAATGTTATCCCAGGGGAGGGGTTACTTCTGTAATCAGCATAATATAAGCAGGACACATGATGGCTTGTTGTACTATTTTAATAATAATTCATGTAAGCTAACCGATTCACTTCCTTCAATTATTTTGCTGAAGGAGCCAGGTGCGGGAGATGATAGTTTTAAAAAGGTTTGGGAGTACACATGTACTGCTGAAGATGCCAAAATAAAGAAATTTGCCAGCGGGGGTAATGTGATAGAATTGCCCGACTACTCCTTTTTTGTTTGTATGGGTAGTGAATACAGTAAAATGTTCATTGTAAACCGGGATAAAGAAATATTATGGACCGCTTTACCTGAAAAACATCACCAAACTGAGCGGGATTTCAGGGCCAACCGGCAATACAGAGCAAATATTATTACAAGAAAATATCTGGAGCAACTTATCTGGAGTGCAGAAAAGCGGAGTATTACAAAATAAACCGTTTCATTTCATTATTAAACAGCAATTAATAGGCATGTTATAGAATCAATTGAAATTACATTCAATATTTAGATATTAAATTTTATTGCTTTACTAACATTTGCCCAAATTAATACGCCCTATATAACTTGAGTTGTGCTTGGTTTTATGGTTACTAAGGTTTCAATCAAGAATCTGTTGAAAAAAAAAAGAGTCAAAATTTTTTTATTGAAACTTATTTCTCTAAATTTAGCCTCATTATTGATAAAAAACGAATTAGTGAATAACTTTTTACCTGTTAAAGGGTATTTATGTCCTTTTGTGCAGGTTAATTTATTTTTAATTAAGTCTGAAACAGCATATTAAACCATAGTTTGTTTATTTTCTAAAAAAAAGAAAAGCGTATGAAAAAGTTCTATGTTCTTGCTATTGCTCTATTAATGTGCCAACTGGCGCAATTAAGCTTTGCTCAATCAACCACTTTTAACTGGAATGGAACATCATTTGGGACGGGAACCTCTCAAACGTATACTGTTCCTGCCGGTGTAACCCAAATTGGTATTGATATGAAAGGCGGTTGCGGAGGAGGAGGTTATGTCAGTTCTGGTAGTCCTGGTCCAGTAGTATTAGGAGGCCGTATTCAATGTTCGGTGAATGTAACACCAGGAACAACACTATATGTATTTGTTGCCGGTGCGGGTCAGACAGATGGCAGTGGCGCATATACTCCGATAGGAGGATGGCCGGGCGGCGCCAATGGCCAAGGATTTTCAGCAGCAGGTGGCGGAGCTACTTTTATAAGCTTAGCCAATTCACTTATTGGTGCAGCGCCAACCAGCGTAATTGCGGTTGCCGCAGGTGGTGGTGGTGGTGGCGACTGGGGTACTACCGGCGGAGTTGGTGGTGGCCTCACAGGCGCTGCCGGTGGCACATATGCAGGCTCATATGTTGGCGGCGGTGGTGGTACCCAAACAGGTCCTGGTACAGGTGGTAATGCCAATGGATCACAAGGTATAGGTGGTGCATGTGGTAGTTCTGCCGGTGGCGGCGCCAGCGGCTGGTGGGGCGGTAACGGTGGTGCCAGTATCGGCGCAGGCGGCGGTGGCGGTTCTTCTTATGCCAACCCAACTTATTTAATAGGCTCTGCAGTACATACCAGTGGTTACAGCAGCGCCAATGGCAACGGACAGGCAATTATTACAGTATTATGTACTTCTCCTGGTGTTATTACAGGTACTCTGGCAGTATGTGCCGGTAGTACTACTACACTTTCAGATCCGACCAGCGTTGCAGGCGGTGTATGGTCGAGTAGCAATACCGCAGTAGCTACTATTGGTTCTTCAAGTGGCATTGTGACCGGACTTACGCCTGGTACAACAACAATTACCTATACTGTTGGTAATCCTTGCGGCGCTCTTGCCACAGCTGTTGTTACAGTAAATCCTTTACCGGGTTCTATCTCCGGTTCAGGAAGCGTATGTATTGGTAGTTCAACTACACTCACACCTTCAACACCAGGCGGATCATGGAACAGTAGTAGTCCATCTACAGCTTCGGTTGCTTCACTTACAGGAGTAGTAAGTGGTGTAGCTGCAGGTACTGCCAACCTTACCTATACCTTACCTACTGGATGTTTAATAACTTACCCAATGACGGTAAATACAGCGCCTTCGGCAATTACCGGTGTTACATCTGTTTGCCCTGGTTATACCACAACTTTATCAAGTACACCATCAGGTGGTACCTGGACCAGCAGCAATACGGCACTGGCAACTGTTGTTAGTACGACAGGTGTTGTAACAGGTGTTTCAGGTGGAAGCCTTGCTATATCATACACTGCACTAACAGGTTGTACTGTCTCTACATCATATACTGTAATAAATATGAACCCGATAGTGGGTGTATTGGGGATGTGTACTTTAGGTGCAACTACCACGCTCACTGATGCTACATCAGGTGGTACATGGAGTAGTACGAATACTTCGGTGGCAACTATCGGTTCTTCCTCTGGTGTTCTGACAAGTATTGGATTCGGTATTACGACCATATCTTATACTCAGGGTAGTTGCACTGCTACAGCAATTGAGGATATTTCCCCAACATCAGGCAGTTTGTTTACTGTTACAGGTGGAGGCAGCTATTGCACAGGTGCAACCACGGGCGCTACGATAGGCCTGAGCGGTTCAACCAGCGGGGTTAGTTACCAGTTGTTCAATGGTTCAGGACCTGCAAGTATTCCAATATCAGGCGCTGGTTTCGCGTTCAACTTCCCTGGAACTTATTTTGCAGGTACCTATTATGTAGTTGCTGATTATGGTAGTTCCTGCGCCCAGACGATGACAGGTAGCGTAGTTGTTTCAGCAAATCCATTACCAACAGCATTTACTGTATCAGGCGGCGGCGCTTATTGCGGTGGCGGAACAGGTACTCATATTTTTCTTAATTCCTCAACTATCGGGATTAACTACCAGCTTTATAATGGTACCACACCTGTAGGTTCACCAATATCTGGTACCAGCGCTGTTCTAGACTTTGGTCTTCAGACAGCAACAGGTACTTATTCGGTTGTAGGGACTAATGTAACTACCGGTTGTGTTGGCAATATGTCGAATACTGTTACTATTACAACAAATCCATTGCCAAGCCAGTTTACTGTTACGATCACAGGCGGCGGTACATACTGTGCAGGTGGTATTGGTGATACAATCGGATTAAGTACATCTACTGTTGGTGTAAACTATACATTATATTATGGAGGTACTACCACCGGCGTTACTCTTGCCGGTACCGGTTCAGCTATTTCTTTCGGATCATGGACTTCTGCAGGTGTTTATACTGTAGTAGCTACAAATACTGCTACTTCATGTACGAATACAATGCTGAATTCCGTAACGATTTCAGTAAGTCCATTGCCAACTGTGTTCACTGTTACAGGTGGTGGCGCATATTGCGCTGGCGGATCAGGTGTTCATCTTGGTTTGAATTCTTCTACTATTGGAGTAGGCTATAAATTATATCTTGGTACTACTCAAGTCGGTTCAACATTCCCTGGCAGCGGGGCAGCTCTTGACTTTGGTACTTTTTCCACAACAGGATCTTACACAGTGGTTGCTGTTAATGCTACCACAGGATGTACCAGCAATATGAGCGGAAGCGCTGTAATAACAATTAATCCGGCACCAACAAGTTTTTCAGTTACCGGTGGCGGATCTTATTGCGCAGGTGGTACCGGTATGCCGGTTGGCCTCAGCGGTTCAGTGAGTGGTACAACTTATGCTTTGTATAATGGAACATCACTTGTTGGCGGTGCTTCAGGTACTGGGGCAGCCATCAGCTTCGGATCACAAACTGCTGCAGGAACATATACTGTTGTTGCTACCAATCTTACAACCGGCTGTATAGGCGGTATGAGTGGAAGTGTAAACATTACCATCAATGCATTGCCTCCGGTATTCAGTGTATCAGGCGCTGGCCCTTATTGTGCAGGTGGCACAGGTGTTCACATTGGCCTAACCGGATCAACCTCAGGTATCAGTTATCAGTTGTTGGTAGGTGGTATTGCCAGTGGCACAGCAGTTTCCGGAACAGGCGCTGCAATTGATTTTGGTTTTAGAACAGCAGCAGGTTCGTATACAGTTGTAGCAACAAACTCAACTACTGGTTGCACCAGTATTATGACCGGAAGTGTTTCCATATCAATAAATCCATTACCTACAGTGTATGCTGTAACCGGCGGAAATCCCTACTGCTCAGGTGGCACCGGATCAATTGTTGGTCTGGCTGGATCTAATACTGGAATCAGTTACCAGTTAATGAATGGTACCGGCACAATTGGCTCGCCGATTGCAGGTACTGGTTCTGCCCTCACTTTTGGTTTGCAGACTCTTACAGGTACTTATACGGTAGTTGCATCCAATACAACAACTGGTTGTATTGCTACTATGTCAGGCAGCCCGACAATATCAATACTTCCATTACCAACAGCATATACAGTTACTCCAGGTACCGGCAGTTATTGCGCAGGTAGTGCTGGTGTGCATGTATTGCTGAGTAATTCAACTTCAGGAGTAAATTATCAGTTATTAAATGGTACAACTCTGGTTGGTACTCCGGTTTCCGGCAGTAGTTTCCTACTGGATTTCGGAGCTCAGACAGCAGCAGGTACTTACGTTGTAGTTGCTACCAATACCTCTACTACATGCGCCAATAACATGGCTGGCAGTTCTGTGATTACAATTAATCCTTTGCCAACTGCTTATCCAGTAACTGGTGGTGGAAATTATTGTGCTACCGGAACAGGAGTTCATATCGGACTTCTTGCTTCAACAGTTGGCGTAAATTACCAATTATTTAATGGACCAGCTACTGTTGGCGCTCCAATAGCTGGTACAGGTGCAGCACTTGACTTTGGACTGCAGACAGCTGCCGGTACTTATTTTGTAGTTGCTACAAATGCCACAACAGGATGTACCAACAATATGACAGGAAGTGTTGTAATTACAATTAACCCGCTTCCAACCTTGTATACACTTACTGGTGGCGGCAATTATTGTTTCGGTACTTCCGGATCAGTTGTCGGACTTAGCAGTTCTGATTTGGGAATAAATTATCAGTTGTTTAATGGTGGTTCAATTGTTGGAGCTCCAGTAGCCGGTACAGGTTCTGCTATCAGCTTTGGTTCGCAGACAGCAGTTGGTACTTATACAATTGTTGCAACCAATACAGTTACAGGTTGTACGGCAAATATGACCGGCAGTACCGCAATTAATATTAATCCGTTACCAAGCCTGCATATTGTAACAGGTGGTGGTAATTATTGCCCGGGAGGAACCGGTGTGCATGTTGGCCTTAATACATCAGATATCGGTATTAAATATCAGCTGATGAGAGGAACAACATCTGTAGGTGGCCTGGTAAATGGTACAGGACTTGTTCTTGATTTCGGATTACAGACTATAACTGGTGTTTATACTGTAGTGGCAACAAATTCAACGACTGGCTGTACAAATACAATGACAGGCAGCGTATCCGTAGGTATTTCTGCTCTTCCTGTAGTTTATAATGTAACAGGCGGCGGTAATTACTGTCCTTCAGGTACAGGTGTTCATATAGGATTGAACGGATCGAATCTGGGAGTGAATTATCAGTTATTAAATGCTGGTGTACCGGTATCCGGCGGATTGATGGCAGGTACAGGATTGCCACTTGATTTCGGATTGATTACAGCAACAGGCTTTTATACAATTGTTGCAACCAGTTCTACAACAACCTGCTCATCGAATATGAATGGCAGCGCTACAATTGGTATCAGCCCATTACCTGGAGCGCACAGCGTAACAGGCGGCGGAAATTATTGCCCAGGTGGAGTTGGATCGCATGTTGGAATTGATGGTTCAGACCTTGGTGTGAATTATCAGTTGATGAACGGCTCTCTGCTTGTTGGTACACCAGTTGCCGGAACAGGATCATCTATGGATTTTGGTACATTCACAGCTACGGGTACTTATCATATTGTTGCCATCGGAGCTATTTCTACATGTACCAATAATATGACAGGAAGCGCTACAATAGGCCTTAATGCATTGCCAGTTGCTTATACTGTTTCAGGTGGTGGTAATTACTGCGCAGGCAGCGCAGGTGTTCATATTACTTTGAGTGGCTCAATGACTGGAATTAACTACCAGCTGTATATTGGTACTACTCCTGTAGGAGGACCGGTTGCAGGTACAGGTTCATTGCTTGATTTTGGCCCGATTACCGGTGCCGGTACTTATACAATAGTTGCTACAGATGCTCTGACAGGATGTTCAAACAACATGACCGGAAGTGTGGTTATTGGTATTAATGCTCTTCCAGTGCCTTATGCAGTAACTGGTGGTGGTGCATTCTGTACTGGTGGTACAGGACTCCATGTACTTTTGAGCGGATCAAATACTGGCGTTTCTTATCAGTTATTTAATTCTGCTGGTCCGGTTGGAGCTCCAATGCCAGGTACCGGATTTAGCCTTGATTTTGGTTTCCAGACTGCTTTAAGTGTTTATTATGTTGTTGCTACCAATATCCTTACAGGATGTACCAATAATATGACAGGTACAGTAATTATCTCAGCAAGTCCATTGCCTACTGTTTATACAGTAAGCAGCTCAAGCAGTAATTACTGTGCAGGCGGAGCAGGTGTTGACATTACATTATCTGGATCAAATACAGGTATTACTTATCAGTTATATCGTGGTGGTGCACCTGTTGGCGCATCACTTGCCGGTACTGGTTCTCCTCTTGATTTCGGATACAACACACTTGCCGGAACCTATACTGTAGTTGGACTTAATACATCTACCTCATGTACACGGAATATGGCAAGCAGCGTTACAGTTGTTATTAATCCATTGCCAGTAGCATACACCATTACAGGTGGAGGTAACTACTGTAGCGGTGGTACAGGAGTTAACGTAGGTTTGAGTGGTTCGGTTACTGGTGTTTTATATCAGTTATATAATGGTTCATTAGCATCAGGAACCCCTGTTGCAGGAACCGGAAGTGCAATCAGTTTTGGTCCTCAGACAGTTGCCGGTACTTATCATATCGTTGCTACCAATCCTGCTACAAGTTGTACAAATATGATGTCGGGTACTGTAACAATTGGTGTTAATGCATTACCGATTTCTTACACTGTTCTGGGTGGTGGTAATTATTGCTACGGTACTACTGGTCCGGATATCAGCCTGAGCAGTTCTAATACTGGAATACGTTACCAGTTATATATCGGATCTTCTGTAGTTGGCTCAGCTATTGCAGGCACAGGTGGTCCGCTTGACTTCGGTTCACTCACAGCATCAGGAATTTATACAGTTATCGCTACAAATACAACAACCAGCTGCACCAGCGATATGTCGGGTAGTGCAACTATTGCAATTAATCCTGCCCCAACTGCATTCAACGTAATTGGTGGTGGTAATTATTGCCAGGGAGGCGCAGGTGTTCATGTAGGTTTAAATAGTTCTACATCTGGTATCTCTTATCAGTTGTTCAACGGATCAACTCCTGTTGGATCAGCCGTTACCGGTACAGGCGGCTCTATGGATTTCGGATACCAGACTACAGCAGGTACTTATAGTGTAGTGGCTGTTAATCCGGCTACAGGTTGTTCTGGTACCATGTCAGGAAGTGTTAATGTAGGTATTAATCCTTTACCTGCTCCATTTAATGTAACAGGTGGTGGTAACTATTGCGCATCGGGTACAGGAGTACTTGTTAGCCTGAATGGTTCTGCATCAGGTATTAACTATCAGCTGTATTATGGCCTGTTAGCTTCAGGATCTCCTGTTGCAGGCACAGGTGGTATACTAAACATGGGAATGCAGACAGGTGCAGGCAGCTATACAGTTGTTGCTACAAATGCAACCACAGGTTGCACAAGGAGTATGACTGGCAGCGCAACTGTAAGCATTACTCCTCTGGTTACTCCGGTAGTAACAATCAGCACAACCGCAGGCGATACATTATGCTCTGGTGTTTACACAACATTTACTGCAGCACCTGTTAACGGTGGTATCAGCCCAACTTACAGCTGGACTATTAATAGTATTCCAGTATCAGGTACAGGTAGTTCTTATTCTTACCTTCCTGTTAATGGTGATGTTCTTGGTGTGGTTATGACAAGCAATGCAACTTGTACTTCATTACCAACTACAGCCAATCACCTGAATATGAATGTACTTCCACAGGGTACTCCGGCAGTAAATATTGCTGCTGATCCGGGTAATGAAGTTTGTGTTGGCACTTCAGTTACATTCAATACATCAACAACATTTGCAGGTTCTGCTCCTTCTTATTCATGGTTTAAGGGAACAACGAATGTAAGTTCTGCCTCTTCATTTACTTATGTGCCAGCTAATGGCGATGTGATCTATTGTGTTCTGAACAGCAACTATCATTGCCGCACTGCAAATACTGCTACCAGCTCAAATATCACAATGACAGTAGATGCCAATACTACTCCGACAGTTTCGGTATCTGCAAATCCTACAGGTAAATACACACCAGGAGAAACAGTTACTTTCACTGCTACTTATTCTAATGCAGGTGTAGGCCCAACATTCCAGTGGCTGGTGAATAGTGTTCCGGTTTCTGGCGCTAATTCTTCAGTATATGTTACCAGCAGTTTGAATGACGGTAATATCGTAACCTGCCAGGTAACCAGTGGTGGCAGTTGTGCCGGAAATGTAGGTTCAGGTTCAGTAACTGTTCATTTTTCCGGTGTAGGTGTTCAGCCGGTTACTGTTTCAGGCACTGAAATTTCAGTTGTTCCTAACCCTAACAAAGGCAACTTTACAGTAAAGGGCAACTTTGGTACGCTGAATGATGAAGCAGTTACTCTTGAGATCACTAATGTATTAGGCCAGGTTATTTATACTAATCAGGTTATGACTCATAATGGTGAAATCAATGAGCAGGTTCAACTCAATAACAACACTGCCAATGGCATGTATTTGTTGAGTGTTCGTACTACATCTGACATCAAGGTATTTCACATGGTTATTGAACAATAATCATTTCTGGTATTACTGGTTTTATAATTGCGGGGGCGCTGATAAGCGCCCCGCTTTTTTAATATAAAAGGCAATGCAAAAATTATCCCGGTACAGAATTAACCGGAATTTATTGTTTAAACCAATATAGCAATAGAGGTTATCTGGTACTATATACGGATATTTGTTGTTCAGATGAAAAATATGAAAATCGGTATTGTTTGTTACCCCACATTCGGAGGAAGCGGTGTGCTCGCCACAGAATTGGGTATTGCCCTGTCTGACAAAGGGTATGAGGTGCATTTTATTACCTACGAGCAGCCTGTGCGTCTTAACCAGGCGTTCCATCCCAATATCTATTTTCATGAGGTTAAGGTGCCTACCTATCCGTTATTTGATTTCCCTCCGTATGAAACAGCCCTTGCCAGCGCGATGGTTAATGTGATTGTTAATCAGGAGTTGGATATTCTTCATCTGCATTATGCCATTCCTCACGCATCCGCAGCCTATTTTGCCCGCCAGATACTCAGGAAGTCGGGTAGGGATATCCCCTTCATCACCACTTTACATGGTACCGATATTACCCTTGTAGGCAAGGATCCTACTTATGAGCCGGTAGTAACATTTTCCATAAATGAATCGGATGCGATAACTGCGGTTTCTGATAACCTGCGGGAGGAAACGTTACGATCGTTCAAGATAGAAAAAGAAATACATGTTATCCCCAATTTCGTTGATATCAAACGTTTTCACCAGACGGATAAAGACCATTTTAAACAGATGCTGGCACCGGATGGCGAGCGGATATTGGTGCATGTGTCCAACTTCAGAGCTGTGAAAAGGGTGAAGGATGTAATAAGGATATTTGAAAAAATTCATAAAGAAATTCCTTCCAAATTGCTGATGATAGGTGATGGACCCGACAGGCAAAGCGCTGAAGACCTTGCCCGAGCGCTGGGCATTTATGCCGATATCCGATTCCTGGGCAAGCAGGAACAGATAAGTGAAATACTGAGTATCTCAGACCTGTTTATTTTGCCATCAGAAACCGAGAGCTTCGGTCTCTCGGCACTTGAGGCTATGGCATGCAGCGTGCCGCTTATTTCCTCAAATGCCGGTGGCTTGCCTGAGATAAATATAGAAGGAAAAACTGGCTTTATGGGCAATGTGGGCGATATTGACGTAATGGCAGAAAAGGCCATCTACATACTGGGTGATGATGCCAGATTGAAAGAATTTAAAAAAGCAGCAATTGCCCAGGCGCGCCACTTTGAGAAGCAGCACATAATACCTATGTATGAGAAACTTTATTGCAAAGTGATAGCGGCTTATAAAAAAGGTACTTGTGCTTTTACTGAACAATGATAAATTTCCTGGCCAAGATATGTGTAGTTAATATGAATCTGTTGTAAACTGTTATTTATTTTTTAATTTTGGTGTAAATACATACACTATGCCGTCGTTTGATATAGCCAGTAAAGTAGACTTGCAGACACTTGACAATGCAGTGAACATTGCCAAAAAGGAAATTGACAACCGTTTTGATTTCAAGGGCACGCACGTAAACTTTGAGCTGAACAAAAAGGATATGACCATTCTGATTGAAGTGGAAAGCGATATGAAGCTGAAGCAATTGGAGGATGTATTACTTACACGCTCTATGCGCCAGGGTATTGAGGCAACCAGCTTTGATATGAGCAAGGAGCCATCGGCCAATGGCAAGTATGTGCGTAAAACGATAACGATAAAGAATGGTATTGATAAAGATTATGCCAAGAAAATAGTGAAGGTGATCAAAGACAGTGGCCTTAAGGTGCAGGCAGCAATAATGGACGACATAATACGCGTAACTGCCAAGAAAATTGATGATCTTCAGGATGTGATACAACTATGCCGTACCTCTAATATTGACCTGCCGCTGCAGTTTATTAACATGAAGAGCTAGTTGGAGGTTTATTTGTAAGATAAGCATTTATCCTCCTTACCTCATTGAATTGTTTTATTAGTCCTGCCATATTGAGATTGGCTAGTAGTAATGGACCATCTTTCAATTTGCCGTATTTTTTCTTTTTTGTGGTACCATTTTTTTTATATCTGAAATACCTACTTAAAACTATACCTAGCCAATAATCAGGGTTCTTGATGTTTTCAGGAATCAATTTGAATATGTCGTCACCTTCTATATTGCCAGTTCGGATAAAGGTATCAGAATAGGTTTTGATTATTGCGGAAGGTTGGGATAATATCCAGGTTTCCATTGCCTGAACCATAAAAAAAACCTGATCTTTGTATTCAGATAAGCTAAATTCTTCCAGTTTATTTGCCAAATCAGATTCCGGGCAATCTGAATCAATAAGTAAAATGCAGTTTCCATCAGGTTGAGTTGCAATAAATGATTTTACAGCTTGTTTATAACCACTGCCTGATTCAATAACCAGATTAAAGGATGATGGTTCAAAAATTCCTGATAGAAGTAAATGAAAACTTTCCCGGAATTTTTCACTGTTATCAAATGTTTCCGCATCAATATTATCATGAGGAAGCACACCGCCTTCAACTACAATTTTAATGGTTACCATCTCTTACCCCCGATTTTTCCCCTGAGCCAGAGCTGACCTACTAAAAAATCATCGCTCCAGTTTTCAAAATCAGTTTCTGTTTTGCGGGTGACAATGGTTTTATTATTTTCATCTTTTTCGAATACGATTACATCATCAATTTCGAATGAATTTAATAACTGTGGGGAGTGAGTAGCAATAATAACTTGTGAATTAGTTGATGCTTTTTTTATGACTTCGGCAGTAGTATTAATCATGTCAGGATGCAAACCGATTTCAGGTTCATCAATACATACAAGGTTCCCTCTATCTGGATTAAGAAAAATCGATAAAATTAACAGATACCTTAAGGTGCCATCAGATATTTGCTCGATTCCTACAGTTTTTGCCAATTTTTTTTCTCTGAGAGTTAAATAGAAATTATTGCCTAATTTATCGAAACTAATATCTTTGAAATTTGGATTTACCTTATTCAACATTTCTTCAATTTTTTCATATTGAAGTGTATGATGGTTTTTAAGTCTGCTTAAAATTTGTACCAGATTTTCACCTGAAGAAAGCAATTTTGTTTCAATACCATCAAAACTTTTTTGACGAATTCTACTTTCCAAAGTTGTGTCAAAGTAATCGTAAACTGATATTGAATCTATGGCTAATTTAAGAGTATATAAAGGCAAAAATCTAATTGGATCTGAAATTTGTCTTAGAATAAGTTCCTGTTCTTTAAAAGATATACTTCTATCATTCTGAGGATAATGCTGAATACCTACCTTACTATTTTCCCTAGTTGAAATAATACCTTTGCCATTATCCATTTTAAGAAAAACAAATGGAGTAGTTTGTTTTTTTTCCTTACCATTGTATAAATATTCCTCAACATAATATGAGGTAACGCCAGTTTTGTGAATGGTAATTTCATAAACTAGATTTTCACGAAACTCATATCCGTTTCCATTAACAACTTTATTAATTACTTCACAGTCAAACTCATAAAAGAGTTTTATTGTATCAGATTTTGATTCATTGAAATTGGCTACCGTATTAAAACCTCCCCAATCCTTTAAGAATAATTTTTCTAATCCCTTTCCAGATATACTTTCGTATAGGAAACGAATTGCTTTCAGAAAATTTGATTTACCACTACCATTAATACCTACTAATATATTTACTCCTGCGTTTAATTCTATTGTGGTTGATTCACTGAAAGAGAAAAAATTTTCGAGTGTTATCCTTTTTATCATGTCACAAAGTTAATATTAAAAATCATTTTTTTTTGAAGTGTTCTAACAAATTGAAATTTACTCCGATCAAGTTTTTGTCAGGTTTAATACTTTTATGTAACAAATGTGGTATTCTTACTAAATTAAAAAGCATTCCGAACAATTGAAATAGATTCAATCAAGCGATAACCATAAAATAGTACTGACTATCCTACAATAATCATCTGCACTATAAATACCTCAAAATACCACTTATCTTTGAATCGGTAACTATAAATTGAATCCGATGTCTAAATTCTATAAATTCCTGCTTTTTGCGGTAATTGTTCTGGGTACAGGAAATGCGAAAGCGCAAATTCCTTATATCGATTCGAAGGAGGTGCTGAAACAAGGGTATGAGCAGCATAAAGACCGGAACTACAAGAAAGCGCTGGAATATTACCGGCAGATAAACGAAGCAGATACCAATTATGCTGCCGCAGTTTACGAACAGGTGCTTACACTACAGGCAGATAGTTCATTTAATGACGCAAAGACTCTTGCATTGTTTGGGTTACGCCTTCCAAGAGCAAACCAACGTGATTTTCTGCTGGCACTGGCGGCTTCCTTCGATTACCTGGGCCAGCCAGACAGTTCATTGATTATTTATGATTCTTTAAGAAGGTTATACCCAACCGATCATCAGTCTGCTTATGAAAAAGGTATTCTTTACTTCAGGAAAAAGAATTACGACAGTGCGATTTCCTATTTCCAGCAGTCATTGTTGATAAACCCAAACTATTATAAATCGCATTATATGCTTGGGCTGGTATTTGCCCTGCAGGGAAGATTGACGGAATCGGTAATAGCCATGCAAACTTCACTGTTAATGACTTCAAATGCCGACCAGGCAAAGAAGTCCATTTTGATAATCAATAACATTATAACAGGTAATGATGAATCGGTAAAAATGCATAGTGAGAAGAATGAAAAATACAGTCATCCGGTTTTTGATGAAATTGATGACCTGATACTTTCAAAACTGGCGCTGCACGATGAGTATAAATTGCAGATGAGCCTTAATGACAATATTTTCAGGCAGTCGCAACTGGTAATGGAGAAGCTGAAATATGACCCGGCAGATGGCAATTTTGTAATGCAGTTTTATGTACCTGTGCTAACACAATTATTCAGAGATAAAATGTTTGAACCCTTTATTCTTGAGCTTTATTCGGGTTTTGGTTTTGAAAATGTCGATAATCTTACCAGGAAACGATCAAAGGATGTCGAAGAAGTAAAAGGTATAGTATTCCCTTATTTCAATAAGATACAAGCCACAAGAGAGCTGTATTTTAAAGCCCGTGCAAATGCCAGAGAAATGTACCACTACAATACGGAGGATAACAGGATAATAATAGGGGAAATTAAAACCATAGGCAAAGAAAGGCTAATTACCGGTAGCGCCACTTTTCTGCGGGGCGACCATACTATAAAAGCAAGAGGCACTTTTAATGCAATGGGTAAAAAAGAAGGGTGGTGGTACTATTATTATACTACTGGAAAATTGATGTCAAAAGCTTTTTATAAGAATGATGAAGAGCGGGATACATCATTTGATTATTATGGCAACGGTAACCTCAGGCAGATGGTAACCCGGGATATAGCAGGAAATAAAAAGATTGAATACAACTATGAGTATGGTGGTTGGTTATCATCGGTAAAAACAACATTGCCTGATAAAACTGTGGAGGACAATAGCTACTATGCCGGCGGACAGCTGGAAAGCAGGGTAATTTATGATGGTGATAATGTTAAAGACGGTGCCTACACTATTTACTTTGACAATGGCAAGGTTAAGAAACAATTGGTAATTAAAGGTGGCAAGATTGAAGGTCTGCTAAAAATGTTCTACAGAAACGGACAATTGAGTAGCAGTTTGAATTATGTAAAGGGTAAAGAAGATGGCGCTTATGAGGATTACTATGCAAACGGGCAACTAAAAGAAAAGGGAACGTATTCCTCAGGTAAAAAATCGGGACCGTATGAAATTCATACCAATACGGGCAGGCTGGAAGAAAAGGGTATTTATGATGACGGTGCTAAAGAAGAAATATCAAGGTATAATGATAGTAGCGCCCTTTTCGCTTATTTTAAACTAAAGAAAAATGTACCTGTAAAACTCAGATTCCTGGATGAAGACCAGCATGTACTGTATGAAAAGGAAGATAAAAACGGAATTTATGAATACCCGATTTATAATGCCATCGGGAATAAATCGGTGGATATGAAAATAAGCGAGAATGGAAACAGGAACGGCTTGCTTACATTCTATTATTATACCGGGGCCAGAAGCGAGGCGGGCAATTAAACTGAAGGCGATGAGGATGGAGATAATAAAATGTTCTTCAAAGATGGTAAAATAAGGACGGAGCAAAGCTATGCGAAGGATAAAAAAGATGGCTATTATAGGAACTACTATTATAATGGGATAGTAAATTCGGAAGGATGGTATAAAGAAGGGAAAAAGCAGGGTTTGTGGCGATATTTTCAGATAAACGGGAAATTGAAGAATGAAATTTATTACCTCAATGATGAAATAAATGGTAATTACGTTTACTACAATGTTAATGGCGAAATAGAGGACAAGTTCTTGTATGATTACGGTATACCGGTTGGGTATGTATGTTATGATACAGCCGGCAACCTGGTAGACAGTAATTATTTTGGTACTCGCAACGGCGAGTTTGCTTTTACCCATTTCAAAGCTCAGCCAAAGCTGGTGGATTCAAGGTTTACTATAAGGGACGGGAATTATGATGGGCCCACAACCTGGAGTTTTGTAAATGGAAATGTAAGCAAGCGGGAATATTTCAAAACAGGTCACCTGGATAGTTTAAGTACTACTTATTTTCCTGATGGTAAGGTTAGTATTAAAGGAATGTACACGAATGGACAGAAAACCGGTAAATGGGAATATTTTGATGAAACAGGAAGCCTGGTAAGGGATGAGGATTACAACAGCTTTGGTGAACTTGATGGTAAGGTAAATCTTTATGCCTGTGGAGTCAGGCACTTACAGTATAGTTACGTAAGTGGCAATAAATCGGGTGAGCAGAATTACTATGGCGAAAATGACAGGGTAGCGTTCAAACTGATTTATCTGGATGATAATCTTACAGGGTATACCTATGAAGGTAAAGATGGTAAAATACTACCGGTAATAAAACTGAAGAATGGAACAGGAAAAATGGTGGCTTATTACAGTAATGGCAAAGTTTCGGGAGAAGCAAACTTCAATCAGAATGTTGTGCAAGGCCCGCTTAAGGTATATTATTCAAACGGCCAGGTTTCGGAAGAACGCAATTATAAATATTTTGACCTTCATGGCCCTTTCAAAAGGTTTAATCAGGATGGCAAACTGGTTTATGAAGCCAATTACGTTGATGATGAAGTAAATGGAGCTGAACGCACATATAACAAAGACGGGAAGATGATAATAGACGCAAATTATTATCATGGTCATAAACATGGAGCAACAGTAGTATGGGATGCGGCAGGTAATAACAGCTCGGTATATAATTATCATTATGGATTGCTAACAGCCACATCAAAATAATGGCCCATTCACAAATAAGCGGTTACTGGTATACTGTATTTGCCCTCAGCTACGTAATACTGACTACAGGACAATCTGCTGTTATGGCACAGGAATATGATGTTATCTATAAAAAATACAGCAATGAGCAGGCAGTATTCACCTCGGTTAAAGAGCAATTGGTGATAGATAATGAGAAGGGCATACTGGTAGCTCACAGTAATATATCGAGAGAAAAAATGCTGATCGGTGAATTGTCGCCAGGCATTTTCAACAAAGAGTTTATTTACTATAGTTCCTTTAATAAATTGCTGGACTTTGATGCCGGTGCCTCTATATACGAAAACAACGGGTACAGGAAATTAAATAAGTTTACTTCAAAAACCATTATAGGTATAGGCGTTTAGATCGCAATAATGTAGCTTTGCCTTATGGAGAGGAGAATTACCTTTGCATGTGTTAATTCAATTATGTTCAACCTACGGTTTAAAACAGACGACGACTGCC
>CAIVEH010000018.1 GCA_903904855.1 uncultured Bacteroidota bacterium
AGGAACAAATTAACAACATGGGGGGCGATCCGCCCCCCTTTTATACAACATTTATTTCAACAATTTTCTCGGACAACAGTGGTTCTTAAGTGTTTCTTTCGTTTTAACTGCAATCTTTGGCTTTTCTAAGGAAATAACTTAATTTTACTTTCAAATTTAATAAGCGGAAGTAGCTCAGTTGGTAGAGCATCAGCTTCCCAAGCTGAGGGTCGCGGGTTCGAGTCTCGTTTTCCGCTCAATAACAAAAGTCTTGATTGTCCTAACTCTCAAGTTTTTTTGAATAGGAGTTGATTAACCAAACTCCGTAATAATTTGCCTTCAATAAACTGGCTCTTTGGTATTATCAGGTTGAAGCATCTGGTATTGAATCATTCAGAACCGTATCCAGATCAATACAAACATACCATACCAATTTTCTGGTCTTTTTTTTATTAACCGAATCACCAATGATCTGCCGAATCGTTCAATGCCAAGATTAAGGCATTCCGGGCAATTTCCCGGGGTATAAGGGATATCAATTTTTTCCTCTTCAGAGTACCTAAAATTTATTCCTGATATTTTTCATCCCCCCAACTTTTCAACTTGATCCATAAAAAACCGGTTTAAAAAAAGTATTTGTTGTGCCTATGCTGTACAAATGAAAAAAGGCTTACAGGTTTGTCGCCTGAAAGCCTTTCTTTCTGGTGGTGTGGGAGGGAATTGAACCCCCGACACAAGGATTTTCAGTCCTTTGCTCTACCAACTGAGCTACCGCACCTTTTGTTTTGGGAGTGCAAAAATAGGATTAATTGCCGATAAAACAAGAAACTTCTGGTTTATTTCCTGCAATTCTTTTTATTTTCGTTGGTAAGTATGAAAAATACCTTTTTTTTCTGTTGCCGGTGCTGCTTTTTAGTTGTTATATATCTGATGATTGCTATTAATGGTTATAGTCAGAGTCTTGATATCAGGTTACTCCGCGATATCAACCTACATAGAAACCACTCCCTTCAAGGCACCATGGTTACTTTTACCAATAGCGACTTCCCTGTTTCTTTATCAATACCGGCTGGCGAACTGATTCTTGCCTGGAAACATAAGGATAAAAAGGCGCTGGAGTATGGTTTGCAGACAATTGCCGGGTATGGCATCAATACTGTACTCACTTTCGGGTTGAAATATGCCGTCAACCGCCCCAGGCCCTACGTTACCTATCCCGATCTTCAGCCCTATAAGAAATTTAACGATCAGTCGTTCCCTTCCGGACATACTTCCATTGCTTTTTGTTCAGCGGCCTCCATCAGCTTGTGCTACCCGAGATGGTATGTAATAGTGCCTTCCTATACCTGGGCATCATTGGTAGCTTATTCCAGGATGTATCTGGGCGTCCATTATCCCAGCGATGTGCTTGCCGGCGCCATTGTGGGTACAGGGTCGGCATGGTTGTCGCTTAAGGGTAATCAGTGGCTGCAACATCATAAGAAGCATAAAAAGGCATCCCGGGAAACTGACCATTAACCCTACATGATCTTCCGCTTTATCCAGGCCCTGAAATTTTCCCATTTCATCTTATCGGCAGCTGGCTCTTTTGATGGACCTGTGTAAGGGCCGCCCCGCCTTATAAAGTATTTATTGAAGGTACTCTGATTGATGCCCCACTTCATCAGGAATTGTTTGCGGCCATTGTTCTTCTTTATCCGCAACGTCGACTTTGATTGAAAATGATAGACCCTGCTTTTTCCTACACCTTTGAAAATACGGCAACCAGCATACCACATCTTCATTGCAAAATCATCATCGCTGCTCACGCCCGGGCTAAGCTCTATGCTGTAGCCGCCTGTTATGAGCCAATATTTCCGGTGCACAATTGTTGGGGGCCAGGTGGAACCAGCCCAATCGGCCTTTTCAAATTGATTGCATTCTTTTATTAGCAGGTCTTCGTTGAAGGTTTCAATACTCTGGCCATAATCTTTATTGATTACGCAGGGGTTATTATGGCTCACTGGTTCTATCATAGTACTTGAGAACATAAAGCAATCGGTAGCTGCATCATTGATCTCTTCAATAAGTTTGCCATCCCATTCGGGGCATACATACATATCGTCGTTCATGTACACAACATAATCCATTATGGCCAGGCCGGCCGCCTCATTTACAGCTTTGCATATACCTGCATTATCTGCTGTGTGGGTATAATCCAGCTTTTGCTCCTTTGCCCAGGCCAGTGTGCCATCACTGCCATCGTTTATGTGCAGGATAATCTGGTGATGGTGTGCAGAGTTTTTGCGGATACTATCCACGCAAAGCTTTACAAAAGCAAGATTATTCCAGGTGGGTATAATGATTGAGAACATTTTAATCTTTAGTCTTTAGTCTTTAGTCGTAAGTCGTTAGTCTTTAGTCAAAAGTAGTGTGTAAACAGTAAACTGCTACTGTAAATTGCAAAACTGCTGAATGTCAATGGTAAAATGCCAACTGTAAACTGTTTATTTTGTAATTTTACAAAAATAGTTCATGCTACTCCAAATCCATCCGGAAAATCCCCAACCCCGATATATCAAGATGGTGGTGGAATGCCTAAAAAACGGCGGCGTGATCATTTACCCCACTGATACCATTTATGGTATAGGCTGTGATATCTACCATCCTGAAGCAATTACGCGGATAGCACGAATCAAGCAAATTGACCCTAAAAAGGCGCAGTTCTCCTTCATCTGCAGCGGCCTGAGCCACCTCAGCGACTATGCCAAAAGTGTGGATACGCCCATATTCAGGATGCTTAAATCTGCATTGCCAGGCCCTTATACTTTTATACTGGATGCCAGCAAGCAGGTACCCAAAATGCTGAAAACCAAGAAAGATACAGTAGGTATCCGTGTGCCCGACAACAAGATATGCCAGATGATAGTGGCTGAACTTGGCCACCCCTTAATGAGCGCCTCCCTGCCCATGGATGGCGATGTTGAGTACTTCACCGATCCTGAAATTATGGAGGAGCAGTTTGGTAACCTGGTAGATATCGTCATTGATGGCGGCATTGGCAGTATTCTGGCTTCTACCGTTATTGATTGTACCAGCGGCGCTCCGGTATTGATCAGGGAAGGGGCGGGGGAGTGGGATAGCTTAAACCACTGATCCCGAACTCCTCTTTTGTATAATCGGCCAGCACCTCAGGCAATTCGGCAAACTTCATACGTTTTATAGCAAATTTAGTTACTATTCAGCCCCTCTGGTTTTTGAGCGTTTTTTAGCAAAATCGAGAAAAAATGGTTGAGTTTTTCCGGCATTATTTTATTCTGTGCGACTCACGGAGGCTTCGTTTTGAAAATCATGTTTTTG
>CAIVEH010000019.1 GCA_903904855.1 uncultured Bacteroidota bacterium
CCTTGTACACTAACAATAGTGCCAACGTCGGCAATGATTCCACTGAACATAATTATCCTTTATTCACTTTCGCCACGATTCTCAAATCTTTGCCTACTAACCGAACATCATACCCGGCATACCCATTCCTGGGCCTTTCATTTTGTTCATCTGGCCCATCATCTGCTTCATCTGCTCAAATTGCTTCATAAAGGCGTTTACTTCATTCACATCCTTTCCGCTGCCCTTGGCAATGCGCTTGCGACGGCTGCCATCTATTACCTCAGGGTTGCTGCGCTCAAAAGGAGTCATGGAGTTTATCATAGCTTCGATGCCCTTAAATGCATCGTCTGAAATATCAATATCTTTAATGGCCTTGCCTACACCCGGTATCATAGCCAGCAGGTCTTTGATATTACCCATTTTTTTGATCTGGCCCAGCTGCTCCTTGAAGTCTTCGAAATCAAATTTATTGGCCCTGATCTTCTTCTCCAGTTTCTTGGCCTGTACCTCATCAAACTGTGCCTGGGCGCGCTCAACCAGCGTAGTGATATCGCCCATGCCCAATATACGCTGAGCCATACGTTCGGGGTAGAAGATGTCGAGTGCATCCATCTTCTCGCCCATACTAACAAACTTGATGGGCTTATCTACCGTATACCTGATAGTAAGCGCGGCACCACCACGGGTATCGCCATCCAGCTTGGTGAGTACCACACCAGTAAAGTCGAGACGGTCGTTGAAGGCCTTGGCAGTATTCACTGCATCTTGCCCAGTCATGGAGTCAACCACAAACAGTATCTCCTGTGGGTTCACAGCCTTCTTGATATTGGCAACCTCATTCATCATGAGCTCATCAATAGCCAGACGGCCGGCAGTATCTATAATTACTATATTATTTCCGTGGATCTTGGCATAGGCTATAGCATTCTCTGCAATAGAAACAGCACTTTTGTTTTCAAGCTCCAGGAACACGGGCACTTTGATTTGCTCACCCAATACACGCAATTGCTCCATAGCCGCCGGGCGATAAATGTCGGCAGCAACCAGCAACGGGTGCCGGCCTTTCTTGGTCTTAAGGAAATTAGCTAGCTTGCCTGAGAAGGTAGTTTTACCAGATCCCTGAAGGCCAGCAATCAATATCACAGTTGGTTTGCCGGTAAGGCTCAATTCTTCTTCGCGACCACCCATCAGTGCAGCCAGTTCATCCTTCACTATCTTCACCATCAGCTGGCCAGGACTTACGGATGTAAGCACCTTTTCGCCCATGGCCTTTTCCTTCACCCTGTCGGTAAGTTCTTTGGCTATTTTATAGTTCACATCCGCATCCACCAGTGCACGGCGGATATCTTTAACCGTAGCCGCAATATTGATCTCATTAATGCGGCCTTCACCTTTCAGCAATTTAAACGCGGAATCAAGCCGCTCACTCAGATTATCGAACATGTGTTAATCAGTATAAAGTCTAAAGTAGTAAGTCTAAAGTTTCAAATGGAGTGCAAAATTAAGAAAATAAAGGGAGGGTTATTGATGATTTTTTAAAAAACAAAATTGAATTAAATTTTCTATCATCTTAAAAGGTCAATTTATTTGAATGGGCTATTACCCGGGGTGAGAAACTAGCTGATTTTTATGATTTTTCACCTACTTTTATTCAAAATACTTACTAATATAAATGGCCAAGCTAGTCCTGGATATGTCTGCAATGCAGGAAGATTTTTTCTCCGAATCGGCCCTGATAGGCATCGGGACTGCCCTGCCAGCCTACAATCTGTGCTGGACGCTCAATAACCATTTCGACACCAATTTCGCCAGAGACACAGATCAAACCATTACACTGGAGAAGAAGAAGAACCAGTTTAAATTCCCGGTATATACTTACGACCTACCCAATACCTTCAATAAATACATTCTTTACAAACTGAAAAACGGCGCCGAAACCCTGTTACCAGAAACCCGCCAGCTAGATTATCTCTGGATGATACAAACCGCCAACCCCGAAGAAGACGCCCTGGAAATACTCGCAGAACTGAAAAAGCTAAACGACATCCAGCTATCGCTGATTCTAGACCCAACCGAACTGAAAAGCCTCCATAATCTTTTGGTATAAGAAATCGGAAAAACAATATGCTAAATTATTTACTGAACCCCAAAATCAGCAACTAAGTTCATTCCTTGGTTCCCCTTTAGGGAACTATGAAATCTAACCAAAAATAAGCAATCCTAAAAACATACTGGTAATCAATTACTTAGACACGCATTAAGTTAGGTGCAGTTATACCTGCTTATGTCCTTTTCTGTTGTTTTTGTTACTCCCTTGTTACCCGGTTTTTTCGAGAAGGTTCATGAACGTTCAGGAACCAAACGAAAGCCTTTATGCCGCTGTAATTTTACACGGTTAAAGGTATTATCAAACCTTTAAAAAACAAAACAATGGGAGTGCATTTAAGAGAGAAAAAGCTGGGAACGGGTCAGGTATCATTTTACCTCGACATTTATCACAACAAAAAACGCTGGTATGAATTTCTTGAAATTCATATCAACAAAAACCGCCCTTCGGAGCAGGACAAAGAAAAAAGGCGGCTGGCTCAGGAAATAAGAGCAAAACGGGAGAATGAATTAATTGTTCAGGGCAACGGCCTTGTAGATAAGGTAAAGCGCAAAGCGGATTTTGTACAATGGTTTGATAGTTATGTGTCAAGTAAAAATTTCAATAAATGCAATACGGCTACGCTAAAGCATTTAAGGAGTTTTGCAGATGAAAAGCCTATATCATTTAGCGCAGTAACGCCGGAGCTAATCAAGCAGTTCATGAGATACCTGCTTACAAAAACTGGAGAGAATACGGCTGCCGATTACATTAAAAAGCTATCGGCTGCCTTTGAGGAGGCCGTTAGGCAAGATATAATCGCTCAAAACCCTATTCGCAAAATTCCCCGCCATGAGCGCATTAAAAGGACACCTGTTTTCAGGAACTCTTTTACGTTAGATGAATTACAACTACTGTCGAATACCCCATGCAAGATAAAGCCACAGTATAAGCAGGCTTTTCTTTTTTCATGCTTTACAGGGCTGAGATGGTGTGATGTAAATCCTTTGCGCTGGTCGGAGATAATTACAAAAACAATTGACGGCAATGGGGAATGGTTCCTGCATTTCAGGCAGGAAAAAACAGATGACATCGAATATTTACCTATATCCGGTCAGGCTATAGCCATACTCAAGGAGCGGAAAAACGAAAGGATAGAAAATGAAGAAAACAGCCCTTATGTATTCCCGCTTATAAAAGAATCCCAGCCTAAGAAAAACATCATGAATGCTAAGGTAAACGAGGCACTGAAAAAATGGGCAAAAGCGGCAGGCATTGACCCTAAACGCATCCACTTCCACAGTGCCCGTCATACCTTTGCAACTAACGTACTGGAAAACAGCCCGGATGCAGACCTATGGACGGTATCAAAACTGCTTGGACACAAGAGTATTAGTGCCACACAGATATACGCCCATGTGAGGGACAGCAGAAAAAAAGCGGCAATTAACGGATTGCCCATGCTAAAAACGGCATCCTGAAGCAGCGTAAAAATTGCATTTGATAGAACAAAGAAAGGCGGTGGGCAAAAAGTTCACCGCCTTTTAAAAAAATAAAAAAAAGACGTCACAGCCGTCAAAGAGCCGTCAGATAGCCGTCAAAGCAGCATGAATACTGCTTTCTATTTAATTTTCTAATGCAGATACGCCAACTAAAAAAGCGAAAAACAAGTCATAATTTTGGGATATGGAAGAGAACAATTACACCATCAATCTAAGAGACCTTTCTATATATGAAAGCCTCATTTTTCCCGATTCATTTAAGGAGTATAGTGAAATGGCTGAGTTTCTGCTTCGAAGAAAGAGTATGTTTATATTAGAAGATAACCTTATCGAGTTACATAAAGACGAGCCGGATGTAAAAGACCTCATGGAATTGGGTAATATTCCAATAGGCGCAATAACCGCAGCTTTTCCCAACAGGTTTTTAAGGGAAGGAATGCACCCCAAAATAGGCGGTACAGAAGACGAGGGTGTTTGGGGATGGCTTGACTTATGGAGCGATTATGTCATTTCTCCGCAAGACGAACTCTACGACATTTTCTTTACTTACAAGCTCAAGCATACAGATATATTAGAACTGGATAATATCCTGAATTATTTCTTCGAAAACTATAACAGCAATAATAACGCGGATTTTATCCGGTTCCTTAAATTGACCCTGAGAAAACATGGCAATAGGCTGCTACTACCCGAACAATTGGAGACCATAAATGAATGGATTACTGACAAGGAAAAGGAAGTTGCGTTATCAGGAACAGTAGAACCAAGAACCAAAGTCAGGATAAAAAGGGAACGGGATGATAAAGTAACCCTGCTCAATCAGGAACAAACAGCCCTCCTGATATATTGCCTTCGTGAAACTAAGGTCATTCTAAAAGATGAATTTTTGAATAATAAAGAAGCCGGGCAAGCATTTTCAATCCTTACCGGCTATAGTGCCGATACGTTACGGCAAAACTTAAACAAATCAGAAACAGCTAAAACGGCAACGGTTAAAAATGTTGAGGTAGTTGAAAAAGCTCTCAAAGAAGTTCTGAAATACATAGAAAGAAACATTAAGCCTGAATAGCAGGGTTCTCCCCTTCACGAACGTTCAAGTATCAAAAAATCGGCAACTGGCGGTTGTAATTTTGTTGTGTCCGGAGGAAAAAAAATCCGGTTAACCAATGAGTGTGCAATTTTTGACCAACATCTCCGATCAGGAATTCAAGGAATTCCTAAAGGATGCGCTAAAAGAAATCTTAGGTGATAAGCTGGGCGCATTAAAAGAACAGCAACCCGAAATACTTGACGTGCAGCAGGCGGCGCAGTTCCTGAAAATGAAAACTACGACGCTGTACGAAAAAACTTCTGGCAAGCTTATACCCCACTTCAAAAAAGGGAATAGGCTTTATTTCCATCTTTCAGAATTGCAAAAATGGATTAAGCAGGGGAAAGTAAAAACCGCTGAAGAAATATCATGTGAAGCCATAACGTTCACATTGAATAAAAGAGCTGCATAGATGCTTGCGGCAATCAAACAAGTCACAATTAAAAACCAAATAAAATGAGAAAAGCAGAGTTCGCAGTACCATCCGAGGTGATGGCAGAATTTGCCAACGAAATGGCAGAACGTGAATTGGACAACAAAGTTGTCGGAACCACAGAGGATGACGAAATCCTTGTGGAAGTCAGCTACGAAAAGGAAGAAACCGAAATCGTAGATGAGCTTGAAACAATCCTGGACGAGCTATGCGGACAGGTTGAGGAGCCGGAAGACGACCAGAATTAAGTCAACCCGGCGCAGCAGCAAAAAAGCGGTGAAATTTTTCACCGCTTTTTTAAACAACAATAAAACTGACGTCAGAAGACGTCATTAAACGTCAAAACAGGTATAACGATACAATTATGGAAGCGAGGAAATGTAGATATTGCAGCGGGGCAATTCCGGCTGAAAAAAGAGCCGACACAAAGTTTTGCAGTAACTCCTGCAAGGCGAATTATTGGGAAGAAAATAAGGAGAAGCAAAAGGCTCCTCAAGCAAAGGCCATACAAGAAAAGGAAAAAACGAAAGTCCCGGAAAAACCATTGGAAGGACTTCGGGGTGTGGTAGAAAACAAACCCAAAATAGATGTCACAGCCGTCAAAGAGCCGTCTAAGCCTATTGAAAATGAGCAAATTATGCCCACGACAACAAAAGTAGAAAGGCAGGCATATAAAGATGCTTCTGAAGCCGTAAAGAAGGCCGAAGAACGTTACCAGCAAGTCAGGAACACTTATAATAATTGCGAAAAATATTTGCAGGCATGGCTGCAAGAAAAAGGGAGATTACAAAGGGTAAAACCGATGAGAAAGTTTAATACAACAAACATTGATGCGTTGGCTATAATGGATAAATTTGACGATGAAGTTTCACAATCGGAAGACCGTTTTTGCAAACGTAAGCAAGTTGACGAAAAAATTGCAACGCTGACTGATAACAAATTTAAGCTTGATAAAATACTGCCTGCGGCTAAGAAAGAATTAGAAGAAGCGCAGCAAAAACTAAAATCCATTCTACAATACGAGCCAGTAAAGCAAAAGCCAGTGATCTTTGCATCAGGTTTAATTAAGGGAATCGGGCAGATAAAATTATGGCAAGAGGAACCAAGGGCAGAACAAACAGAAATTAAGCAGGAGGAAGAAAAATCAATTAGTAGTCGTGCCGATATACAATCAAATAGCAAGTTGATTAGTAGCCGTGAACTAAGAGAAATGAACTACAAGTGCCTGAACTTTCAGGGCAGATGGAGTGAATTTTTCGGTCTGCCTGCTGTTGTATTTCATCTTGCGGTGCATGGCAAACCGGGAGAAGGCAAGTCCACCTTCTGCATACAGTTTGCTGATTACCTTGCCAAGAATTTCGGGCATGTGGTTTATATCAGCGGGGAGGAAGGATTCTCAAAAACGCTCCGGGATAAAGTCGTCAACAATAAAATTGATAATCCTTACCTGTTCTTTGCTGACATTAGCTCATTTGAGCAAATCCAAAATGAAATTGAGAACAATAAATTTCATTTCATTTTTATAGACAGTTTGGATAACCTTCGGATTGATGCCGCCCGTCTGCGTCAGCTTCGGGAGTATTACCCACAATCGGCTTTCATTACTATTTCGCAATCCACTAAGGATGGAAAGATGCGTGGTTCTCAGGAAATTATTCACGATACCGATATTGCTGTCAAGGTTGAAGATGGTGTAGCTGAAACTACGAAAAACAGGTATCATCCAAGAGGTACAGAATTCCGAGTTTTCCCTACTTCTGAAAAATCTGCTAATAAGCTGATAGGCGACCGGAGAAATATTGTTTAGTAGATTCGATAAGCTGGCGCAAATTGGATGCTCCATTACGTTTTTGGTTATAGTTCCGACATAATGTATATTTAGAGTTCAACTGAAAAATTCAGAGATTTCTTACTTTTATGAAAAGTTGTTATACTGAGACTCCCGAAGTACATAATATAATGGTTCGATGCCGATAAATTAATTTTGCCTAACCATAAGTGAATTTATTGATAGTTACTTAATTCGAAAAACACGATGAACGCTGATAAACTGAGAAAGCTAATTCAAATTGATTTAACGACATTTGATTCGAATGAAAATAATGTGAAACATCAAATTGTTATTCCGTTTATGGATTTATTTGAAATGGGAAACCATAAATTCGAGCATGTACCTCAAGGGAGTAGAATTAGGATCGATATTAAAAGTGGAAGAATAATTATTGAAACAAAGGCTTTAAACGAGAATTTAGACATCCACATTCCACAATTGAAAAATTATAGTGATAAAGAAGAATCAGCAGTTTTATCATTATTGACAAATGGAAGACAATGGAGAATCTATTCGCCCCACTGGATACGAAAATCAACTTTTAAAGATCGACTAATTTATAAGTTCGAAATTACTGATTTAAAAGACGATGAATTATTAAAACGGCTTGAAAAAATACTTGGTTATAGTAATTATCGGAGCGATGAATATATTGAGCATATTGAGCAACGTCAAACGGAAATTATTAAGGCCGAAAGAGAAATCGAAGAAATTAGAAAAGAAAAAAACGAACAGTTACTAAAATTGGAAACTGAAAAAAATGAGTTAGAAGAACAGGTCAAGCTAATAAATAAGCAAATCGAAGGAAAAAGACAGGAAATATTTGATATAAGGAATGAAGATAACATTCAAGAAATTCAAGAAAAAATAAAAGGATATTATTTGCCTGTCAATAAGTTGGCGCAAATAGTCCTTCCTGCACAACCCATATACAGTGAAATGAAAGTGCCAAACGCGATGGGTAAAAGACTTGTCCTTAATGGCACGGACGGTGTTTTGGCCTATGGACAACAGCTTTCAGATGGCTTTGTAGTCTTTGAAGGTTCAACAATCAGAAAGGAAATGACTGATAAATTAAAGGCAAGCAGACCAAAATTAGTTGCAAGAAGAAAACAATGGGAAGAAAAAGGAACAATTGTTAATTATACATTCACCGAGCAAGTTGTATTTAATTCAATCAGTGAAGCAGCAACTTTTGTATTAGGTATAAGTGCAAATGGAAATGTAAATTGGAAAAATGACAATAGCCACAAATATGATATTACTCAAAAAAATTACAATAGGACTGACAATGTTGAGACGAAAATTCAGGAGAAAAGAATGAACGCTGAGGAGGCTCACTTTAGTAAAATAGAAGGAGCAAAAGAACCTTTACTGCAAAATGACCTTGAAAAAAATCGGAGCAATCAAAAATATATTATTTGTGAAGATTGCGGAGCCAATGTAAAAGTTGAGAATATTGAAAAACATAAAGACAGTAAATGCCCCGCAATAAAAAAGTTGACAGGACGAGACAAAAAAAGTAAAAAACAAGTTGCAAATAATTACCATAAATTAGATAAAG
>CAIVEH010000020.1 GCA_903904855.1 uncultured Bacteroidota bacterium
ATATAACAGAAGACAAAAAATGGGAGTAATCTTTGATACCCTTATAAAAAGAATGGTCAAAAATGATCCAATACGCTTGTTATCAAAGGATTGATATTGCGACCTAAGTGCCTATACCTATAATTTTAAACAACTATCCTCCGGGTTTATATTTATTGGAAATTACTGATTACAAGAACAAGATTTCGAGACTTAAATTCATTATAAGCAAATGAATAAGATAATATCAATTATTGTATTTACCTGTTTTGCGAATTTATTACAAGCACAAGTAAATATTATTACAATAGCTGGATGTTGTGATTCTGTAGGATACGGAGGAGATCATGGTTTGGCAACAAATGCAAAATTGAATTTTCCTGAAGCTTTATGCCTAAGTAAAGATGGGAATATTTATATAGCAGATGTAGGGAATAATAGGATTCGAAAATTAAATCTATCAACACGTATTATTTCAACTATAGCGGGTATTGATTCAGGTGGCTATAACGGCGATGGCATACCAGCAACTGCCTCACAGTTATTTATACCAAGTGCTGTTGTTACAGACACCACTGGCAACATTTATATTGGTGATGGACTAAATCATAGAATAAGGAAAATAAATAAAACAACTGGAATAATTTCTACAATTGCTGGTAATGGTAATATAGGTAATACAGGTGATGGTGGGGCAGCTACTAATGCTGAAATCTATGGGCCAGTAGGGTTGACTTTTGACAAATTCAGTAATTTATATATAGCTGATTGTCAAAATCATAATGTTCGTAAAGTTGCTCCGAACGGTATTATTAGTACCATAGCTGGGAATGGTACACCTGGCTTTACCGGAGATGGAGGGCCTGCAACTGATGCAACATTTAATACACCCAGCTATGCAATAATGGATAATTATGGCAATATTATAATTGACGATAACTTCAATTGTGCTATGAGAAAAATAGATGCCACAACTGGAATAGTAACTACTATAGCAGGCAATGGTACATGCGGCTATCGTGGCGATGGCGGGCTGGCAGTGCATGCACTGGTAAGTTATCCGTATGGTATTTTTATTGACAAACAAAATGATATTTACTTTGCCGAATATGGCAATGGTGTGATCAGGAAAATAGATGGAACAACCGGGATTATCAGTACTGTGGTGGGGTGTGGGGTAAGTGGATTTGGTGGCGATGGAGGACCTGCTACTGCTGCAAAATTAATACCGGATGGGTTAGTGATAGATAGCAATGGGGTGATGTATATAGCTGACTATGGGAATAACCGGATAAGGATGGTGTATAATACTAAACTAGAGACCTCTCCCCAGCCCTCTCCGAAGGAGAGGGTGCCGTATCCTAACCCGGCGACTGATGAGCTGCATATTGATAACTGCACGGGGTGTGAGGTGAGGATATTTAATTTATTGGGAGTGAAAGTGTCGTCCTTCGACAGGCTCAGGATGACACTCACGAAAGAGACTATTGATATTCACGGTTTGATACCGGGGGTTTATGTGGTTCGGATTATGGATGAAAATGGGGAGGTGTGGAATTATCGGGTAGTGAAGGAATAAGTGCCCTTCGATAAACTCAGGGAGAAACGTTATGCAGTACAAGAGTGCGGCAACGGAGGCTTAATAGCAGTAATGAAGCTAAGTGCAAAAAAATCCATAATTATAATCTTCTTTAAAAATCACTAATTTAGCGTTTCTCTTTTCTGCTTCAATTATATTTATTAGTTTTAGGTTTTCAATACTGAAAGTAAATGGCAAAATATTTTATTATTACATTATCGCTGGCAGCAGTCCTGTTTGCTGCCTGCAGTAAAAAAGCAACTATTCCTGTTGATACTCAAAAAGACTGGCTGCGCAACAGTAAATGGAAAATAGCCAGTGGCACACTGACCGTAAAAAAACCCAACGGGAAGGATACTGTTTTGAATTATCTGGACTGGATACCGGCTTGTAACAAGGATGATTACTTTGGTTTTAACACGGCCACTACAGGCTCTTTCTTCAATGGTGGTGTACGCTGTGCGCCCAGTGATCCGGATTCTATTTCTTTTACCTACGAATTGTCGAACGACAATAAATACTTGTCTCTCTACTGCAGCGACCATCTGTACTACTCAGTTAATGAAACTATTTTGCCCTGGGTGATTGATACTTTGGTGTTCCCGCCAAGCGATGTGGTTTTGGATACGCTGCATGGTGTAAACGATACGGCAGCTGGCTATACAAGAACTTTAATAGTGATGGATACACTTTGGAAACTTCACTTTGCCCCTGCAGCTGTTGACAACATTAATATTGTAAACGCTCCGATTACCAATTTTACTGCTAATTCATTCACGCTGTATTTTACGCTGAAGGCCCAGTATCCCGATTCTACCAATCTACATCCGGGTGCACCCGATTGGGATCCGATTATCCGGGTAGACACCTTTAAATATAAAATAAATTTCACTGCAAACTAAATAAAACCGAATTCCAAAAACCACCGGCATTTTTGGGTATGCCGGTGGTTTTCCTTTTTATACATAACTGATTCATTCGTACCTTTGCAACTTATTTTGGTGAACAATATGATACACATAACATTACCTGATGGCTCGGTGAGGGAATATGCAGCCGGAACCAGCTCTGCCGATATTGCCCGCTCTATAAGCGAAGGCCTGGCACGTAAGGTGCTTGCTGCCGAGGTGAACGGGGAAGTATGGGATACTTCCCGCCCTATCAACAGCAATGCTACGCTGAAGCTGCTGACATGGGATGACAAAAACGCTAAATCTACTTTCTGGCACTCTTCTGCCCACCTTATGGCCGAGGCGCTTGAATCTTTATACCCTGGTGTGAAATTCGGAATAGGCCCGCCCATTGAGAATGGCTACTACTACGACATTGACCTGGGAGGCCGCACCATAAGCGATGAAGACCTGAAAAAGGTGGAAGATAAAATGAAAGAACTGGCCAAGGCAAACAATGTATATAAGCGCGAAGATGTGCCTAAAGACAAAGCCATAGCCTACTTCACCGAAAAAGGCGATGAGTATAAACTGGACCTGCTGGAAGGCCTTGCCGATGGCAGCATTACCTTCTATACCCAAGGCGGCTTCACCGACCTTTGCCGCGGCCCGCATATACCCAATACAGGTTTTATAAAAGCTATCAAGCTGATGAATATTGCCGGAGCTTACTGGCGTGGAAATGAGAACAACAAAATGCTTACCCGCATTTATGGTATCACCTTCCCTGCTCAGAAAGAACTGGATGAATACCTGGCATTGCTTGAAGAAGCCAAGAAGCGCGATCACCGCAAACTGGGCAAGGAACTGGAGCTCTTTACCTTCTCTGAGAAGGTAGGAAGCGGCCTGCCTTTATGGTTGCCAAAAGGCGCTATGCTGCGCGAAAGGCTACAACAATTCCTGCAGAGAGCCCAGATAGAAATTGGCTATCTGCCAGTTATTACACCACATATCGGCAGCAAGCAATTGTATGTTACTTCGGGCCACTGGGAGAAGTATGGCAAGGATAGTTTCCGCCCCATTACTACACCTCAGGAAGGTGAGGAATTCATGCTGAAACCCATGAACTGTCCGCACCATTGCGAAATTTACAAATCATCGCCCCGTTCTTATAAAGACCTCCCGCTGCGCCTTGCCGAATTTGGTACAGTGTACCGCTACGAACAATCGGGCGAGTTGCATGGCCTTACCCGCGTGCGCGGCTTTACCCAGGATGATGCCCACCTCTTCTGTATGCCAGAGCAGGTGCTGGAAGAATTCATGAAGGTTATCGACCTTGTATTGTATGTATTTGAATCGCTAGGATTCTCTGAATATACAGCACAGATATCCCTGCGTGACCAGGAAGACAGAAGTAAGTATATTGGCAGCGATGAAAACTGGGCTATAGCCGAACAGGCTATTATAGATGCCGCTGCAGCCAAGGGATTGAAGACAGTGATAGAATATGGCGAGGCTGCATTCTATGGCCCTAAGCTCGACTTTATGGTGCGTGATGCGATAGGTCGTAAATGGCAGCTGGGTACCATACAGGTAGACTATAACCTGCCCGAGCGTTTTGAACTGGAGTATGTAGCCAGCGATAACACCCGCAAAAGGCCGGTAATGATTCACCGTGCGCCATTCGGGTCCATGGAGCGTTTTATTGCAGTGCTTATAGAAAACTGTGCCGGTAATTTCCCGCTGTGGCTTGCGCCTCTGCAGGTAAAAATATTGCCAATCAGCGACAAATATAATGACTACGCTCTCGAACTGGTGCAGCTGCTTAAAGCAGCCGACATACGCGCTGAGATAGATGACCGCAGCGAAAAGATTGGCCGTAAGATAAGGGATACCGAAATGATGAAGGTGCCGTATATGCTTGTGATAGGTGAAAAGGAAATGAACGAAAGAACTGTATCGGTAAGAAAACATGGAGAGGGAGATAAAGGCGCTTTAAGCATTGAGGCTTTTGCCAACGAAATAAATGGCATTGTAAAGGAGCAGATGAAGGGGAAGAAAAAATAATAATTTCAGCAGAAATGGTCGGGTTTTTGAATTTTCAGTATGGAAACACTAAAATACAAAGTAATAAAGGACCGCGGGCAATATGATGAATATTGCAAAACACTGGCGATGCTGCTTGACAATCAGCAAGGTTCAAAGAGTGAGGAAGAAGTGGACTTGCTCACCTGCTTAATTGAAAAATGGGATGAAGAGCACAATACTTTTAAAGAAGTGGATCCGGTGAGTTTATTAAAATATTTAATGGCCGAACATAAAATTAAACCAAAAGACCTTGTAGCTATTTTAGGCGTAAGTAAAAGCCTTATTTCTGAGATACTAAGTTACAAGAAAGGTTTATCAAAAGAAATCATCCGAAGGTTGTCGGCACATTTCAAATTGGCACAGGAAGTTTTTAATAAACCTTATAAATTAATAACGCCATTAAATGCACATTTAAAGAACGCGGGCGTAATGAATACCACCAAACAAATTAAGGCTGCTTAGTTTGGATAAAAAGTTTAAAAAAATATTACCTTAGATTTGATTACTTAATTACCAATTATTTTATATTTGCCAAGTAAAAAATTTTAAAAACCGTTAATGCAGAAAAAACCAAAAGGAAAACCATTTTTCAGGCCCAGGTTGCCACAGAATGAACATAGGTTGAATAATGAAATCACCGCCCCCGAAGTAAGGGTAATTGGTGATGAAATAGAACCCGGCATCTACCCTATTGCTGAAGCTATTAAAATGGCAATAGCAAAGGAAGTAGATCTTGTGGAGATATCGCCTAATGCAGTCCCTCCGGTTTGTCGTATCATAGATTATAAAAAATTCTTGTACGAAAAAAAGAAAAAGGACAAGGAACAAAAAGCGAAAGCCAAACAATCGGAAGTAAAGGAAATCAGGTTTACTCCGAATACTGATGATCATGATTTTGATTTTAAAGCCAAACATGCCGAGAAGTTTCTGCAGGATGGCAATAAGGTTAAATGCTATGTTCAGTTCAAAGGTCGCGCCATTATGTTCCAGGAACGTGGTGAATTATTGCTTCTGAAATTTGCTGAAAGAATGGCTGAATTCGGCGCACTTGAGTCTATGCCAAAGATGGAAGGACGCCGTATGCTGGCTATGTTTTCGCCTAAGAAGAAAAAATAATCCGCAGTTTACAGGCTGTAACCGTAAATTTTTTCTACATCCAGGTTCCGAAAAAAATAAAAAAAATTTTGTTTGGAAATAAAAGGTGTTGTATATTTGTGTAGTTCTATCTAAAAAAGATCATTCGCACTCAGCATAAAGATGTTTTCATGGTGATAGGGTTTATAGGGGCTGGCCTGTTCTCAGGCTGGCTTTTTTATTTGCAGTAATTAACCCCTGAGCGCACCCTCCCATTTACTTACAACCGCTGTGGCAACACTGTTGCCAATTACATTCATTGATGCCCTGCCCATATCCAGAATAGGATCTATGCCCAATAAGAGGGCTATTCCGGCCTCCGGAATCCGGAAGGTAGCAAGTGTAGCTGCCACCACAACCAGCGAGGCCCTGGGCACACCTGCTATACCCTTGCTGGTAAGCATGAGTACCAGCAACATACTGATCTGGGTACCGGTATCGAGATGGATATTGTAGGATTGGGCCACAAACAAGGAGGCAAAGGTCATATACATCATAGATCCGGCCAGATTGAAAGAATAACCCAATGGCAAAACAAAGCTGACTACTTTTTCTTCGCAGCCAAAACGCTCGAGTTCTATCATCAGCTTCGGGAAGGCCGCCTCGCTACTGTTGGTGGAAAAAGCGATTATGGATGGCTCCTTAATATGGCGCAACAGGCTGACTATTCTCTTCTTGATAAACAAATAAGTAACGCCAAGCAGTATGCCCAGCAGGATCAGTAAGCCTATATAAAACTCACCGATAAACCTTGAGTAAGTACTCAATATACCTAACCCCTGCTTAGCAATAACCGATGTCATTGCCCCGAAAACAGCTACGGGAGCGAAGTTCATTATATAGCCAGTCATTTTAAGTATGACATGGGCGGCGGCATCAAATGCCTTAATAATTATCTCGCCTTTCTCACCCAATGATGCTGTAGCCACACCAAAAAACAAGGAGAAAACAACCACCTGAAGTATCTCGTTCTTTGAAAGTGCTTCGAAAATACTGGTTGGAAAAATATGGGTGATAAAATCGCGGAGGGTCAGGGACGACTGTATAGGCAGGGCTGAATTTACTGTAGGTATAGGCAGGTTCATCCCTGCACCGGGCTGAAAAAGATTGACCAGGGCCATGCCTAAAAAGAGGCTGACAAAAGACCCGGCAAAAAACCATAGCAATGCCTTCCCCCCTATCCTACCCACTGTATTAATATTGCCCTGTTTGGCTACTCCAACAACCAGTGTGGTGAATACCAGTGGTGCGACAATCATCTTGATGAGCCTGAGAAAAATGTCGGCCATCAGGGAGAAGTAATCAAGGGTTTTATCTCTGTCTGCCACGTTACCACCTTCAAAATGCTGATTCAGCATATAGCCAAGCAGCACACCTGCTACCATTGAGATTAGAATGTAGATTGTGAGCCGGTTGCTTTTATTGGTTGAAGTAGCCATAGTGCAAAATAATGCTTGTTAGGCAGATTAGGGAATTGAAGAGCTACCGGAATATTATATTACGTTCCTTTAGTGATTATCAAAATGATTTCTTCTAAAATCCGAGTTAATGCATAAAGAAGAATTTGGGTACCTCAGGCAAATCTGCCCCATTATCCGAAGCGGTCATTAATCCAGTGATTGAGGTAGATAACCATGAAGCGACAAATTATTCCTGTCATTTATGAGTATTGATTTACCTTCTTTCAACAGATACACCTGATCACTGATATCGAGCAAATGAGTGTGCATATGGTCGGCAATGATGATGCCCTTATGCCGCTTTTGAATGAGTATAACTTGTTTGATTTTTTCAATATGCAGGGGCACTATGTGCGAAAATGGTTCGTCTAAAAAACAAAATAATGCATCTGCAAGCAATATTATGAGCACAGAAATTAACCTTTCCATACCACCTGAAAGCTGTGCAACGCTTTTACTTAATACTGCTTCCATTTCCGGAAAATGCTCCAGCGAAATATCTTTGTCAATACCAAAATCCTTTACCAAGTCTCTTACCAGAATACCTGGTGGCAAAAAAGGTTTTTGTGGGAGATAGTTTAATAATCCGTTGATAGTATAAGGATTTCTGACCTTTTTATTATTAAAGAAAACATCACATTCATCAGCTTTTTTTGCACCGAATATGCACTGCAGCAAAGTGGTTTTACCGGAGCCATTGCGGCCCAGCAAGCCCGTTATTTTTCCTTGATCAGCCCTTATTGTTGCACCGCTTAAAATGTCTTTTGAGCCGACACTGTAAAAAACATTTTCAGCCACTAAACTTACTTCCATAAAAGCATCATCAAATGAGTGAAATAAATACCAATACTGAATAACAGCAAATCTGTAATGAACCAGGAACAAATTAAGCGGCACCTGCCTATGCCCATGTTGTAGTAATAAAACAAATGGGGGTTGCCTGCCAGAAACAGAAAATACAAATACAGGGCATCGGTCAATACTTTGGTTATGAACTGGGATGTAGCATCTCCTGTCCAGGCATACAGTACACAACATAAAACTGTAAGAAGCCAAGGAATTATATTATTGTGCTTGTAAAAAACAAACACCGCTCTGAGTTTTCTGACCATAAACCACAAACGCATATTTTGCTGAAAAGCTTGTATAAATGTTTTGAGAATTCAAACGCTGGTTTCGGGAAACATATTGCAAAAACAATCACAAAAATTGTGCTTATATTCAGAAAACGCTTTTTTAGCGAGGCATTGATCATAAATCCATCAACTGCCCAATATTAATCAGGCCAATAAAAAGGGCTGGCCATCAACAGCCAACCCTTTTAAGAATGCAATCAAAATTATACTCTATCTCTCAACCACCACATGGAATACCTTATTATCACTACCTGAACGCAGATTAAGGATATACATGCCATTGGCAATAGATTTAGTTAATTGAACCTGTTCATTGATTAACCCGTTTTTCGGAAGAACAGCAGTTTTATAAACAACCTGCCCGATCAGGTCTGTAACTTCAAGAGAAACCTCATTATCACTGCCCATTGTTCCGGTTACCACGAAGGAACCGTTGTTAGGGTTAGGAACAACGCGCATATCTGCCTGGTTATTATTGATGGTCACTACACCTACATTGCTCACATGAACTGTAACCGCCGCACTGCCATTAACACCAGCACAACCACCACTGCTCAGCACATGGCAGGCAATCAGGGCGCCGTTAGCAAAATTATTACCTGAGAATTCAGGTCCGGTAGCTCCGGTAATATTAACGCCGTTTACAGACCACTGATAGGTAGGCGCAGGTCCGGCATTGGTTACATTGGCCTCAAGTGTCAGCGTTTGGCCTTCCGAAATACTTAAGCCAGGGTATGCAGCAATAGTTACTACCGGTGTAGATGGGGAATCAACAATCATGTCTACAGGTGCACTTGTTGCACTATTAGCCAGACGGCAAATGTAGTTGCTTGTCATTTTGCAGGTAATCACATCGCCATTCAACGGAATAAAGCTTAAGGTTGAACCGCTGCCTATAATTGTTGTTCCTTTCTTCCAGATGTAAGATAGTGCAGAACCGCCATAAGCCGGACTTGCAGTAAACACTACCGAATTGCCACGGCATACTTCAACTCCGGGATTAGCTGAAATTGTAACTGCCGGGAATTCTTTCGTAAGCACCGTTATTGCAGCTGAACTGGTAACTGCTGAAGGAGTAGCGCAGGCAGCATTGCTGTTGTATGTTACACCTACCATATCTCCATTTACCGGGTAATAACTGTAGCTCATGCCAGTACCGGTAATGATACCATTCACTGTCCATTGGATAGTTGGGGCAGAACCGCCATTAGTACCCATGGCTGTAAACGTTGTATACACTCCAGAACAAACTGAATCACCTGCTCCTGTCGAAATAGTTACAGCTGGTATTACCACCGGAGTAATATCTACGATCGCAGAACCTGACATCAGATTATTACATGTTGTTGCAGGATTGCTGGCACGAATTGTGTACCCGCCTGCTCCTGTCTGCAAACCAAAATCAAGCGCTGTTCCGGTACCTGAAATAGTTCCTATATTGGTAACACCATAAAATAAAGTATAGCTGATACCTGATACAGAAGAAGCAAGACCAATATGCATTCCTGTACCACCGGCGCAATAGCTGCCTCCACCCGTTACAGGGAATACATCAGGCAATGAATTCACACTGATTACAGTACTTCCGGCCATGTTACTGTTACAGGTTGTGCCATCGTCTGTACCTATTACAGTATAGGTTCCGCTGGCAGTCTGCAACCCGAAGTTGATGCCATATCCGGTTCCTGCAACTGGCGATCCCACCAGAGTAGACCCGTTGTACAACTTATAGGTAACACCTGAGTTAGAACCATCAAGACCTAC
>CAIVEH010000021.1 GCA_903904855.1 uncultured Bacteroidota bacterium
GCTCTACATCTTTACATTAGGCAAATCAACCTTATGGAATTTCTTTGGTGAGGAATATATCATTATAAATATGAAATCAATAAGTTATGGCAGAAACTATGGTTTTTTCAAAACCGAATTGAAAACCATACCATTTAAGAGATTGAACTGCCAGATTAATCTTGACCACATTTATGAAGAAAAATCAAGTGGTACAATTAGTTTTATGGATTATAATCATAATGATGTGCCGATAGCTATCTTCACATCAAGTATTTTCTTACCTGGTGAAATTCTGGATCAAGTTGTTGATAATTTATCTGTGATATTTTCTATTGAGCATTTAACTAAAACAGGTGAAAACTATATCCACCTGAATTAATCTCAATGCTCCCCAACCCATATCTTCTCTAATGAAGTAAAATACAACCGTAACACACCACCTAATATAGTTGATCAACCCCTACTGCACCAGATAATAAATATTTGTCACCCACTTATTGCTATCCGGCTAGTAGTGTCTCCTATAAAGATTTGACAACTTTTAAAAAGTTGTCAAATCTAACTGAGTAAGCAAGCCTACTGCGCCAGGTAATAAATATTCGTCACCCACTTATTGATATCCGGCTAGTTGTGTCTGCTTATAAAGATTTGACAACTTTTTAAAAGTTGTCAATCTAACTGAGTAAGCAAGCCTACTGCACCAGATAATAAATATTCGTAACCCACTTATTACTATCCGGCTGATTAGCAGGGCCGGCAATGTATTCTTCCACAACCAGATTCTGCTTCAGCCCCTTTTCACTCAGGCGCTTCATAATCGCATTGTGGTAGTTCATTTCATTACCATAGCCACCCTTCAGAACAGCCATATACGCTTTGGAAGGGCCTGCATGGAGAATTACTGCGCCTGTGGCTGGTTTGGTGGTATCAGTAACAGGGAACACTGCGGCCATGTCTGAAGTTTTATTGGTGGAATCCCAGGTGTAATAGATGCCTGCTGCAGGGCCAGTTATTCTTGGGCCCAGTTCTTTGCCAAGGCTGCCATAGCTGTCGGCAAAGAACTTCATCATATCGGCCATGGGTACCCTTTTGCGTATGCCTTCGTAAGTATGTGCCGGGAAGTCCACCTCTTTCACTTCGATAACTGAAGCAGGAGTGGTGTGGTTCTCTGTATACTTTTTTATGTTTGCCAGGCCGGTTTCAAAGTCGCCACCCAGCATTTTATCCATATTCATAAAAGCACACATAGCATTGAAAGGGAAGCCAATATGCATACTGAAGCTCCAGGTGGCCTTGGTCATGCCCAGACTGTCTTTGGCACTGAGCACTCCTTTTGCTTTTCCCTCTCTTGGAGCAGTAAATACCACATCAAAGTTCATAGAGGTGCCTTCCACCCCGGTATTGGTCATAGAACCGGCGCCGGTTTTGTTTTCCTGGCCCTTCCATTTGTAGGCGCTGCCGGTTGTGCCATCGGTGCCACTATAGGTCATTTTCATGCTTGAGTCCATTAGGTACCAGGGGCTCCAGTTGGTCCAGTTTTTGAACTTCACCATCTGCTCAAATACCGCTTCTTTTGGCGCCTTTATCAGTACACTGCGGGTTACCAGCACATCCTGCGGCTCATATAAAGACAGGCCTAATAATATAACGAGTACCAACACAATAAATATCACCAGAAAGCGCAGAAATTTTTTCATGAATTTTTGTTTTGGCATAAAGATATGTGATAAGTTGAAAAGTTTATAGGGTGATAAGAGATAGGTGATAGGTGATAAGCAATAGGGGGGCCATTACGCTTGATTTAACACATACCAATAATCCATTAAAACTAATTCAATTACCTTTGCGCCATGAAAAATCTGCGTGAAGTAACGCTGCCGGATCTTGAGGCGATGATGGCAACAATTGGTGAACCAAAATTCAGGGCGAAGCAGATCCATGAATGGGTGTGGCAAAAGTTTGCCGCCGACATACATAATATGACCAACCTGAGTAAGGCCCTGCGTGAAAAGCTTGCTGCCGAATACTTCATACCCAAGGTGAAAATGCACCACAGCCAGTACAGCAGCGATGGCACTATCAAAAATCGACTGCAACTGCACGATGGCTTTTATGTGGAAAGTGTGCTGATACCCACCGAAAAGCGACTCACGGCCTGTGTATCATCGCAGGTGGGGTGTTCGCTGTCGTGCAAATTCTGTGCTACAGGGTATATGGAACGCAAACGCAACCTGGATTTTGACGAAATAGTAGATGAGGTTACCCTGCTCAACGAACTGGCACAAAAGCATTATGGCAAAAACCTGTCGAACATTGTATTTATGGGGATGGGTGAGCCGCTGCTCAACTATGCCAATATGATGAAGGCTATTGAAAAGATCACTTCGCCTGATGGCCTTGGTATGAGCCCGAGGCGTATTACCGTATCAACCGCAGGGGTAGCCAAGATGATAAGGAAAATGGCTGATGATAAGGTGAAGTTCAAACTGGCGCTGTCGCTGCATGCCTCCACCGACTATAAGCGCAATGAGATAATGCCCATCAACGAGACCAACAATCTGTATGCACTTATAGATGCCCTCAATTATTTCTATAAAGAAACCGGCAGTGAAATTACCTTTGAATACATATTATTCAAAGATTTCAACGATAGCTTGAAAGATGCCGAAGACCTGGTAAAGCTGTACCGAAAAGTACCTGCCGACCTGATCAACATTATAGAATACAACCCCATAGATGCTGCTGACTTTGAGAAACCGGAAGAAGAAAAGGTGCAGGAGTTTATGGAATACCTCACTGCTCATAAAGTGAATGTGCGCCTGCGCCGAAGCCGGGGAAAGGATATTGATGCCGCTTGCGGGCAGTTGGCTAATGTGGATAGCTTACCCCAAACCTCACCCCAAACCCCTGAAGGGGCTTAGCAGGTGTATATGTTTTCGGCCTGGATGCTCAGGGCACCTGTAGTATTTAACGATTTTCAATAACAACATTTAATTGTAAGCATTCAGAGATATTAACACTAAGTCCTTCTTACCAAACCCAAATACTCTAATAAATTGCAAATGGATGGTTGATCTTCAACGGATTAGGGGTTCAGGGGTTCTTCCTCATCTTTTTTCTTCTCCTTATATTCCATCTTACCAAACTTGTAGGTGAAATTGATCCCAAACGACTGATAAGGTAACTTCTTGTTACTGGTTACTGTAAAGTCAGTACCGGTAACTGATGTTGCCTGGTTGGTATACTGGTTGAAGGGGTTAGTAGTAGTAATTGCTATACTGGCTTTCTTTTTCACCATTAGCTTTCTGGCAGCAAAACTATAACTACTAAAGGAGGGAAATTTACCCTGTATCTCCGTTCTGGCTGAATTGAAATTACCAAAAAACTCTGCCACCAATGTGCTACTGAATTTATAACTGGCATTGATATTGCTCCGGTAATTAAAACTGCTGAAAGTAGTTCCCGGCACAAGGTTACTCACTATATACTTGTTAAATACCTGCAGGTTGCCCCTCACCTCCAGCTTCTGGCCTAAAGATAGTGTGCCAGATATGTTTACCCCTGTCAACTGCTGGGTGCCGGCATTTTCATTTGTGGTAATAGTTGCATTATTGTATACAGCCTTACCCACAGCTATGCTTTTGTAATTCAGTATATAGCTCTGCTCATCATCCTGGGTATTGCGGTAAAAACAGTTGATCATAATTGAGCTGCCCTGCTCAAAAAACCTTGAGTAATACAGTTCTGCGGCATGTGTACGTTCTGGTTTCAGGTATGGGTTGCCCTGTAGCAGGCTGGTAGGGTCTGTGGCATCTATGAACGGATTCAGCTGGCGGTAGCCTGCCCGCTGAATGCGCCTGTAGTATGTCGCCTTTATGGTTTGGTTCTTCCCCAGTTTTCGTTGTATCAGTACTGATGGAATGAACGAGTTATATGAAGGCGCTACATTCCCGGTATCTGTAGGTATCACATTGGCGGTATATTCATTCCGTACACCCAGTTTCAGGCTATACACATGCCCCAACGGAATGGTTATCGAGGCATAAGTTGCATATACATCCCGGCTGAAGTTGAAGTTGTTCGTCTGGTTGAGCAGGTATTGTTCCGATACTGTATCCAATAACGAGTTTTCCGAATAACTGGTTATGCGGCTGAATGATCCTTTTGCACCTACATTCAATACCATATTCTTACCCAGCGGATGGGCATAGTCGGCAAGTACATAAGTTTCGTTGTCGGTCATTCTGTTCAGCCCTTTGCCGCCTGAGAAGGGCATATTAAAACCGACATAGTCCTGCGCCTGATCAAACCATGTGCGGCCATTGCCGTTGCTGCCCTGCACTGCCAGGTTCAGTTCCTGCCCATCCTTAGCCATTTTCTTCAGCCAATTGATATTCCAGTCAAGCGACCGGTAGCGCACAGTGTTACCTGAATACCTTACTGTGTTATCAGTAACCTTGGGGAAATAATCCGTCGCTGCCTGGTTGGTTGTGCCATGGTTTATTGTGCCTGAATTACTGGAGCTTACCGATGCCGAGAGTGTGCTTTTTTTACTCCGGTTCCATTCTATTCCCAACTGGCCACGGTAGCCATTTTTTTCCAGCGCTCCGGTGCCAGTTTGTAATATTTCCGAACTGTCGGTGGTGCGTGAAGCATTGGTTTTCAATTTGTCGGAGGTATTGATGGTGGTCCCTTTGAGCTGGGCATTGCCACTAAGCGATGCGCTAATATCAACCTTCCCTTTACGGGCATGTATATTTGCAGATCCGTTGTTGAGCCGTGTACCGTCGCTTATTGCTATGCTTCCGTTAATGCCCTGTGATTTATTGTCTTTCAGTATAATGTTAATAATGCCACCAGTGCCCTGTGCATCATATTGCGCCCCCGGGCTTGTGATCACTTCTATGCTTTTTATCTGGCTGGCAGGTATGGCCTGCAGCGCCTCGGCAAGATTGTTATCAAACATTGTGGAGGGTTTACCATTGATAAACACCCTTATGTTGCTGCTGCCCAGCAATTCCACTTTTCCATCCACATCTACCGACACCTGGGGCACTTTCTTCAATATATCAGTAGCCACTCCGCCCTGACTGCTGATGTCTTTCTCCACATTATACACCAGCTTGTCGAGGTGATTTTCCATAAAGTTTTTCGATCCCGATATGGTTACATCCTTGAGGATTCTGGTATTACCCGCGATACTAATATCACCCAAATTCACAGTAGGGTGTTGTTCCCTGATTTCTATTGCCTCTAGTGTTTTTGAGCCATATCCCAGAAAATCCACCTTAACCCGGTAGCTGCCAACCGGCAGATTGTCTATGATAAATGTACCGCCATCATCTGTTATCATGCCACCTGCCACAGTGGAGTTGCTACCCAAAAAACAGGTTACTGTGGCATAAGCAATGGCGCTACCGGTAGCTGAATCTACGACCCTTCCTTTTAACTTCCCCAGCCCCTGTTGGGGAAATGCCTGAAAGCATAAAAAAAGTAGCAGGCAGGTACAAAGGGAGCATTTCATGCAGCGGAAAATCAGTTTGGGTGCAAAAGTAAACCAGTAATCTGTATAAATCCTGAATCATGCCAGTTGTATTGAGGAATCGGGAAGCTATTATAGGTTCATTTTTCGTGGTTGTGGTTTATTTATGTGGAATGTCTTAATTAACTTATGGATAAAAAGCCTCATCAGAAATTCTTTTGGACCTTCGGCATTTTCTCCATGACCTTTTAATTTTGTCAGGCACCTATGGGCAGGCTACCAGTAGGATCGGGATTTTCTGCACAACGAAATACTCAGTGCAGGCTGGTTTCAACGAATAGCTCAAAACCTGGGTTTTGAAAAATTCCTTTTTGATTCACATTCCCGAGATGGATGAAGTAGGGCTTCATTTGATAAAAGTAATAAAAAACAGTAGGGTTGGTTATCCGTATCCCATAATAGTGATCAGCATAATCATTACAACTACAGCTACGATCAGCAACACCAAATTCGATGCTCGCATTACGCTCGGCTACAAATTTCCGGTAATTTTTTGCCAGATAGATATCCTCATTTGAACTGTGCCATAGCCACTGAAGCCAGATAGAACTACTATAACCCGGACAAAAATATTGAACACATAAAAAAACCACTCGCAAAAACGAGTGGTCTTTTTCATTAAGCAATTGAGCCATTAAGCCATTGCGTATTCAATCAATTATTCAGCAGCAGAAGCATCATCTTCTTCTTTCTTCATCTTGTCTTTCAGAGCTGCGAGGGCGCCAATGTCTCCAAGGGTTGATTTTTCAACTTTAGCCTGTATGTTCTTTACCTGCTTCTTGGTTTTGTCGCTTTCGGCAGTTGCTTCTTTGCGTGCTGCTTCTTTTTCTTCATTCTTTACCTGCTCCCACACCTTGCTGTGCGAAACCATGATACGCTTGTCGTTACGATCGAATTCAATGATCATGAACGGCAGTGTTTCTTCGGCTTCTACATTGTTGCCATCTTCTTTGCGGAGGTGACGTGCTGGTGAGTAAGCTTCAAGGCCGTACTGCAGCTGTACTGTAGCGCCCTTGTCGTCTTTGCGGGTTACGCTGCCTTCGTGAATGGAACCGATCGGGAATACTGTTTCGAATGTATTCCATGGATCTTCTTCCAGTTGTTTGTGTCCGAGGGCCAGTTTGCGGTTTTCCTTATCGATAGACAGGATAGCCACATCAATTTTATCGCCAACTTTCACAAATTCACTTGGGTGATTGTAACGCTTGATCCAGCTCAGGTCGCTGATGTGGATCATGCCGCCGATTCCAGTTTCCAATTCTACAAATACGCCATATGGGGTGATGTTCTTAACAGTACCCTGATGACGGCTGTCGACTGGGAATTTGTTTTCGATTGTATCCCATGGATCCTGTGTCATCTGCTTGATAGAGAGGCTCATTTTGCGCTCATCCTTATCAAGTGTTACTACCACTGCTTCGTGCTCTTCGTTCAGTTTGAAGAACTCCTTGGCATTGATAGGCTGAGAAGACCATGTGATCTCAGAAACGTGCACAAGGCCTTCTACGCCTGGCATGATTTCGAGGAATGCACCGTAATCTTCAATATTCACTACTTTACCCTTGATGTGGGCGCCTTCTACTATTTCAGCAGGCAGGTTATCCCATGGGTGAGGAGTGAGCTGTTTCAGGCCGAGGCTGATGCGTTTTTTCTCGTCATCGAAGTCGAGAACCACCACATTGAGTTTCTGGCCGTTGTGCAATACTTCGCTCGGGTGCGTTACGCGGCCCCAGCTGATATCGGTAATATACAGTAAACCATCTACGCCGCCCAGGTCAATGAACGCACCGAAGTCGGTAACATTCTTAACGGTACCTTCGAGTACCTGGCCTTTTTCGAGCTGGCCGATGATAACACTACGCTGCTGCTCGATATCGCTTTCGATAAGCGCCTTGTGCGATACCACCGCATTGCGGATAGTTTCGTTGATCTTAACAACCTTGAAGTCCATGGTTTTGCCAACATACTGGTCGTAATCTGTAACAGGCTTAACATCGATCTGAGAACCAGGTAAGAATGTTTCGAGGCCATATACATCCACAATAAGACCACCCTTGGTCTTGCTGGTGATAGTACCTGTAACCACTTCGCCTGTTTTGTAGAAGTCAACAATCTGCTGCCATGCGCGTGCAGCCCTTGCCAGCTTGCGGCTAAGGTGCAGGTGACCATGTTTGTCTTCCTTCTCAACAACCATTACTTCGATCTCATCACCGATCTTCACTTCGGCCATGTCGCGGAATTCATTCAGCGATACCAGACCATCTGATTTGAACCCGATGTTGATGATCACATCAGTTTTGGTAACACCTACGATAGCTCCTTTCAGCAGTTCTGATTCTGCAATTGATTTGAAAGTGCTGCCATAAAGGGTGTCGTACTTAACGCGGTCGTCTTCTTTGTAAGAAGCCACATTGCGTTTGTCTACGCTCCAGTCAAAATCATCGTGCGATGTTGTTGATGGCTCGGAGTAATAATGACGTGGAGCGCGTGTCTGCGCTTTTTCGGCAGGAGCCTCGTCGGTAGCTGGTTGTGCAGCATCGTGTGCAGCATCAGCATCCAGGTTCTGCGCCTCGTCGTGCATAGGGTGCACAGTTTCTTCAGCCGGAGCTTCGGTTACGTGTGCGGCAACAGGCTCAGCGGTTGCTTCAACTGTTGTTGCCGGAGCATCTTGCGTTGCTTCGGTTGCTTCTGAATTCAATACTTGATCTTCCAAAATGGTACTCACTCATTTGTACGGATACACTTATAGGTGTTCCGGAGATTAAACAATAAATTTACGTGTTGTTTCCAACCCAAAATTTTTGGGAGTGCAAAGATAGTGGTTTTTTGTGGAATCTAACTTGGTATTTGGGAATTTGGATTTGGTATTTGGGAATTTGGACTTTGGGATTTGGAACTTGGTATGTGTGTATTTGGGATTTGGAGTTTAGGAATTTGGATAGTCATTTGATTATTGTAATCCTTAAAGACTATCTGGTTTCCCTTTTCGAGTTGCTGTTCATTTTTCAGA
>CAIVEH010000022.1 GCA_903904855.1 uncultured Bacteroidota bacterium
CCACAGTGGTTGAAAAAGGAATAGACATTGCCAAAAATTTTCTAGATAAATTAATAATGCCACCTATTGAAGAAGTTGGTTTATTATTAAAAGAACAAGTTACATTCTGGAAATTCAAAAACCAAGTACAGATGCTTAACAAAGCAAAGGTTTATTGCGAGAAACACAATGTATCTCCAAAGACAATTTCCTTAAAATTATTGTGCCCTTTGTTAGACTATGCTGCTTTAGAAGAAGATGAAGAATTACAGAATAATTGGGCTGTTTTATTAGCGAATATGGTTGACTCTGAACAAAATATTCAAAATCATGTTTTTCCTTATATATTAAGTCAGATTTCGTCAAACGAATTTGCACTCTTAAGTAATGTGTATGCAGATAAAGTAAAACGACAAGAACTTCTTAAACAAGAATTGGGAGTTTTTCAAGATAGTAAACCTAATATGATTCAACAGCTACAATTACAAATAGCAGAAAAAAAAGTCCAATTAAAAGAAAAAAAAGCCAATGTAAAAAGTATACTTGATAGGACTATATGGGATTTGGAATCACAAAAAAGGGAGCTGGAAAAAGAAATCAAATCTCTTGATCAAAGGGAAAGCCATTTGAAATTTAGAATTCAAATGCCTGAAGATATTCAAGTTTCAAAACTTAAAGATTTTGAGCTGTCAAACCTAATTAGGCTTGGATTAATTAAATATATACAGAGACCATTCGCTAATTCACAAACTTTAGAAATTCCATATGACATTAGGTATGAAGAAAAAGGATATTTGCAGGTTGATTTAGATATAGAAGTTGACTCGGATGAAGAATATATATTGACCGAATTAGGCGAATTATTTGTGGCAGCATGTACAGAAAAATAATTGTTTAAGAATTTATTCACTTGTTTTATTGGTTTTCTGAATAATAAAAATGATCATTGGTTTTCCCGTTATCCCAAGAGACTAAGGTTGTTTTGAAAAAAAAGAGTAATGAACTCTTGTCTTAGCGTCCTTCATAAGTAATACAATGTTTCAGTGTCCAGCTGCTGTTTACAGATTTTATGTCTGAGTCAGACCCAGTAGTTCCTTCAGTTCCCAGTCTGGCGCGAGTCTGTAGCCAAGCTTTGCGGGTAGCGGACTCGTGTCTTTGCAATCCTCCGAGTTTATAACTCGTGGATTAAATATTTAATCAAGAACTATTATCTTTACTTCATGTCTTCCCGGTACAAAATACATGATAGCCAAATGCCTTATTTTGTAACATCAACTGTTATTGGTTGGGTTGATGCTTTATCGAGGGAGATTTATAAGGAAATAATTTGCAAGAGTTTATTATTCTGCCGAGAGCAAAAGGGTTTATTGCTTCATGCTTATGTAATTATGCCTAATCATGTACATTTTATTCTAAGCTCAACACCTGAAACAAATATTGGTAATATTATGAGGGATTTTAAAAAGTTTACTTCTAAACGAATCATTGAGGCTATTGAAAACAATCAGCAGGAGAGCAGGAAAAAATGGATATTGAATATGTTTAGCTATGCAGGGAATAACAATAAGAGCAATGAAGTTTACCAGTTCTGGCAGCAGGAATATCATCCGATAGCTTTGGATACCCAGGAAAAACTGATACAAAGATTAAAATACCTGCATGAAAACCCTGTAAGGGCAGGCATTGTGTGGCTGCCGCAAGATTATAAATACAGCAGCGCTATTGATTATTATTGCGATAAACCGGGCATTCTGCCAATAGACCGATTGTTTATTTGATACTCCGGTTACAAACCGGGGAGATTGGGAAGACACGAGTCGGCTAGGCACAGGGCTTTGCTACAGACTCGCGCCAGTGTTGCCAGTGAATTTTAAACACCGGTTACAAACCAGGGAGATTGTGCGGACACGAGTCGGCTATTCACATGGCTTTGCTATAGACTCGCGCCAGTGAGTAAGACAGATTCGCGCCAGTGAGTAACCTGCAAATGAAAACTATTTTTTCATTTGCATCCGTAGTTAGCAAACATTCCCCCTAATAAAGTTATTTTTGCGGCCAGTTAATATATTTCTGAATGAACCTGGATTTCAATAAAAACGATGATGCAATGCGGCTTTCGGTAAGCCAGATGAAACAACGCCATGCTGTAATAAGCCTGGGCGGTGGTAAAAAAAGTATGGATAAAGCCCGTGAAAAGGGCAAAATGACTCCCCGCGAACGCATTAAATACCTCATAGATAAAGGAAGTGTTTTTACTGAAATCGGGGCTTTTGCGGGCTACGATATGTATAAGGAGCATGGCGGCTGTCCGGCTGGTGGCACTGTGGCCGGACTGGGTTATGTGCATGGCCGCCAGTGTGTGATTGTGGCTAACGACAATACCGTAAAAGCCGGTGCATGGTTCCCGATCACCGGGAAGAAGAATGTGCGGCTACAGGAAATTGCCATGGAAAATTTTCTGCCTATCATATACCTGGTAGACAGCGCAGGTGTTTACCTGCCGTTGCAAGATGAGATTTTCCCTGATAAGGAACATTTCGGACGCATATTCCGCAACAATGCCCAAATCAGCGCGATGGGTATACCGCAGATAGCCGCTGTAATGGGTAGCTGTGTGGCTGGTGGCGCGTACCTGCCCATAATGAGCGATGAAACGCTGATGGTGGAAGGCAATGGCTCTATTTTCCTGGCTGGGCCTTACCTGGTAAAGGCGGCAATTGGTGAGGATATCGATATCCAGAGCCTGGGTGGCGCTAAAATGCATACAGAGGTTAGCGGCATAGCCGACTATAAATTTGATACCGAGCAGGAGTGCCTGGACCAGGTTCGCCGCATAATAGATAAAATAGGGGAGCGTCCGCGCCAGGGTTACGACCGTGCAAAGCCGGAGCCACCGGCAAAGGAAGCCAACGAAATATATGGTATTATATCCCCGCTCAACAACAAGCAGTATGATGTGGTGGATGTCATCAAGTGCTTTGTTGATAAATCGGAGTTCGACCAGTTTAAAGAAGATTATGGTAAGACCATTGTTTGCGGCTATGCGCGTGTTGATGGCTGGGCTGTGGGCATTGTAGCTAATCAGAGGAAAATAGTAAAAAGCGGCAAGGGTGAGATGCAGTTGGGTGGTGTAATCTATAACGACAGCGCCGATAAAGCAGCGCGTTTTATCATGAACTGCAACCAGAAAAAAATACCACTTGTTTTTCTGCAGGATGTAACCGGTTTTATGGTGGGTAGCCGCAGTGAGCAGTCGGGTATTATTAAGGACGGGGCCAAACTGGTAAATGCTGTGGCTAATTCTATAGTGCCAAAAATCACTATTGTGATTGGTAACTCTTATGGCGCTGGTAACTATGCCATGTGTGGCAAGGCCTACGATCCACGGTTTATATATGCATGGCCTAATGCCAAAATTGCGGTAATGGGTGGCGAACAGGCTGCCAAAACCTTATTGCAAATTCAGGTAGCATCGCTTAAAGCTAAAGGTGAGGAAATAGATCCAGAGAAGGAGAAGGAAATGCTGAAGGAAATAATAGACCGTTACGACAGTCAGACAACTGCTTACTATGCAGCAGCCAGGCTGTGGGTAGATGAAATTATTGATCCTGCTGATACAAGGTCGGTTATTTCGGAAGGGATCAATGCAGCCAATCATTCGCAGGTGAATAAGGAATTTAAGATGGGGGTGGTGCAGGTTTAATGGCTCAATGGCTTAATTGCTTAATGGTGCAATGTCTTAATGATTGTTTAAAAAAATATTATTGCTGATTTCAGGATCGGGTAATTGCTATAATTTAGTCATCGGCAAATATGGATGAAAAGTCACTGGTGCGGGGGGTAATGGCTTTGAAGTGGGAAGCCAAATACCGGAAAAGATTCAGCGGAGAAGAAAGTGAGTCCAGGGCATTTCTAGCGGTGCCTGAGAGGCTCGATGAGGATATTTATGAGGCTGTATTGCAAATAAATCTGCCAGGTTGTACTGTTCTTGATATTGGTACCGGCACCGGAGATCATGCAATTTTTCTGGCTCAAACTGGTTACCAGGTTACTGGCATTGATATTGCAGCATCTGCAATTGCATTTGCCCAAAAGAATGCAGCCAGCCATAAGGTTAATGTCAGTTTTATTGTGGATAATATTTTGTCATCGAGCCTGAAGGGGCAATATGATATTGTCATTGATAGGGGGTGCTATGAGCTGATAGCAATTGAAAATCTGGAGATATACCTGGCATCGGTAATGAGACTAATAAAACCGGGCGGCTGGTTTGTGTTGAAGACTGCAAGACGAAAGAGGAGAATTGAAGCTGTAAAACTCACCACCGGATTGAATGTGGTAAAACTCGATGATGCAGCATATACAACCCTTGATGGCAGAGTAGTGAAAGCCAGGATACTGGTGGCACAGAAAAGTCATTAGGTACAATCTGAAATCTGATTTCTGATATTTATGTAAAACTTTCGTTCTTATAGCGATGGTTATTTTTTAGATTTGCCTACCTAAATTTATAACATGGACCAGCAGTGGATAAAAATGGCTAATCTTGTTTTTGAACTGGATAAGAAAATTGCAGGTAAAGATACCAATCCTGCTCTTGTGCGGATATGTGATAAGATGAAAGGTGTGATTGAGGAATCGGGTATTTATCTGTATAATCCGGTAGGGGAAAAATATTCGGAGACACGTACCGATGTGGAAGCCAATATTTCGGGTACTTCATTGACCAACCTGATTATAAAAGAGGTAATAAAGCCAGTTTTATATGTTGACGAAAACGGCAAACGAAAGCTGATGCAGAAAGGAGTAGTGGTTGTGGGCAGGGAAGGGTAGTAGGTAGTTTACAGTTTACAGTTGGCAGTTTGCAGTTGGCAGTTTGCAGTTAGGTAATGAGTCAGATAAAATTAGGGAGCATTGTGTGATCAATTGATTAGTGAATAATAATAAGTATTTCATGAGTGGGACTATAAATTTCGGAATAGATCTGGGGACTACCAATTCCTTAATCGCGAAGTGCGATAACGGAGTGGTGGAGGTGTTTAAAAATCCGGTGGGGCATAAAGAGACATTGCCAAGCGTAGTGGGATTCAGGAAGGAACGAATACTGGTAGGTGATAAGGCGCGGGAATACCTGGAGAAAGATCCGGGCAATGTGTTCTCCTGCTTTAAAAGAAAGATGGGTACCTCGGAGAGTTTTTTTATTCCTAACCTGGGCGATTTCCGCACACCAATGCAATTGAGCGCTATGGTGCTCAAGGAACTCCGCAATTTTATATATACTGCCGAGTCGCCACAAAGTGTGGTTATAACCATCCCGGCATCTTTTGATACAGTACAGAGTAATGCTACCAAGCAGGCAGGTTATGATGCCGGTTTTAAGGAAGTTGTGCTGCTCCAGGAACCTATAGCTGCAAGCCTTGCCTTTGCTAATAAGGGCAATGACATGGAGAAGGATGGCAAGTGGCTGGTATATGACCTGGGTGGCGGGACTTTTGATGTTGCTCTTGTACAATTCAGCGATGGAGAAATGCGTATCACTGACCATGAGGGTAATAACTACCTCGGCGGTCTGGATTTCGATAATCTTATTGTTGAGGAACTCATTGTGCCATACCTGGCCGGACGGGGCCAATATACCGACCTCATGAACAGTCTGAAAAGTGCAAGCGGCAAGCGGAACGCACTGTATTATGAGTTGCTATATAAGGCCGAAGAGGCGAAAATACTGCTGAGCAATCAACAGGAGGCTGATATAGAATTTGAAACAGAGGATGATAATGGCGAGGAACAGGAGATATTGATGACCATTAGCCGGGATGAATTTAATGCCATCATCAGGGAACGAATAGAGGAGACCATAGAGTTTGCAAAAATGATTGTGGAGCGGCACAAACTGGATGGCGGCAAGGTAAAAGAGGTAATACTGATAGGTGGGAGCACTTACATACCCCTGGTAAGAAATATGTTGCGGGAGGGGTTGGGTATACCGGTAAATGCAACAGTAGATCCCACAACAGCAGTAGCTATTGGAGCAGCTTATTTTGCAGGTACCAAAACAGCAAATTATGCTATTCAGACTACATTGGCTGATGATACTGCAACTAAGGAAGAGGCTTTGCAGGTGAAGATGGCTTACCAGAAAAACACCAATGAACGGGATGAATACTTTTCGGCTTTGATAACCGGAGATACTGATGGCCGGTATTACAGGATAATGAGAGATGACGGCGGTTTTGACAGCGGGCTGAAGCCGCTGGCTAAAAGGATTGAAGAGGTGCTCACTTTATTACCCAATACGCTGAATCAATTTAACCTGAAGTTTTTTGATGCACAGCAGATGCCACTGGCGGTGAGTGTATTGCCCATTAGCATAGTGCAAGGCAAGTACAGCCTTTATGGGCAGCCATTGCCCAATGATATCTGCCTGGAGGTAGATGACAACATAAATAATATAACCCACCTGGAGTTATTGTTTGAAAAGAACGAAATACTGCCTGTAAAAAAGACGATTTCAAAAACTATAAGCCGTACAATCGTGAAGGGTAGTACAGACCAGTTGCTGATCAATGTGCTGGAGGGAAGCCGGTATGCTACAGCCCAAAGTAATTTGCCGATAGGTGTAATATCTATAAATGGAAAAGATATAGAGCGTGACCTGATAAAGGGGAGCGATGTGGACCTGACCATAGAAATAACTGAAAGCAGGGACATAAAAATAAATGCCTACGTAAGTATAGCCGATAAGGAATATGCTGAGGTTTTCAGCCCGACCTCGAGGAACATAAATATATCGAGGCTGAAGGATGAGACTGAGTATCTGTTGCGAATTGCCAATAAAAATCTGGGCAAACTGGTAGATGCTGAAGATTTTGAAGCAGGTGCAAAGCTGAGGGAGACAATCAAGCAACTGGAACAGATACTGAAGCGGCTGAGAATGCTGAAGGAGGATGATGTAACAGATGAAAAGTTTAAACTGGAAGAGCAGAAAAGGCGTATGGCGCTCTCAATAGATCTGGCAGGTAAGGATAACAGGATAAGGGAACTCAGGGAAGAATATTTCGTATGGAAGGCTTCGACAGCTCATTATTTATCGAAGGGGGATAATGAATCTCTTCAGCGGAAATTCGGACAGATAACGAGGGATGAGAATGAATTTCTTGTGGGCAGTGAGGCTATAATCAAGAGGCGGATTGAGGAGATGAGGCAACTGAGCTGGGATATACGGAAGAAAGATTTCGACTACCTGGCCGGGCTGTATATGCATTACGCAATGAGGGATATTGAGGACTATAAAGATCAGAATAAAATAAAACAACTTTTGGAACGAGGCGATGCCGCATTGCAACGGAGAAGTCCGGAGGAACTGCTGGCAGTCATCTACCAGATGTATGACCTGCTGATTGATAAGGAAACTGAAGAACCATTGAAAGGGACCGGGCTGTCATAATGATCAGAAATGAGATGTGCTGTCGCAACTGGCAACCCTGGAGAGAGCATAAGCAATCAGTAAGATTAGCCGAACAACCCACCAGAAATTATTGTTGTTTTCGGTCTTATTGTTTTTCTTCAATATGTTCTGCATTTCTTCTTCTTTGTTCAGAAGGTCTTTCATCAATTCTTCTGAAACACGTAAAGACCTTGCATAACCCATAAGCTCGAAAGCAGAATCCCTTTTTTTGTTGTTGAATTCTTTTATTGCCAGCTGCATTATTTCGAATGCATACCTGTTGATAATGAACGAGAAACGCTCTTCGGGGAGGTTGCATAAAAGCCAGACGAAATTGTAACCTGCATACTTAATCACCTGGGTCTGGCTTTGGTATTTTGATTTATTAATATCCTGCAGGCCGGTATACATAATTTGTAAATAATTTTCCACACCCGACCAGGCATCCCATTGATCTTTTTCGGTCATAAAGGCTGGATTGGTAACAAGTGTTTCGAACTCTTCGGGTTTTATATCGCGGAAAATGCGTAGTGTAGCTTTCTTAAATGCCCAACTGAAATAAGGGCTGATCCACTCAATAAACTCCGGAGTAAGTTGTTCATCAGGAATGCTGAATTTTTCGCCGGGCTTCATTTCCTGGTTTTGCAGGAAGTAGAGCAATACAGGGTCGGAGGCCACAATTGCATGATATTCCAGATCGCCTGCCTGGCCCAGCTGGTCAAACATTTTCAGCACATCGTTGCGGGTCATTTCCTTACCGCCTATCTGAATGCTGCTGGAGTCTGTCAGTTCGAATTCGGCCAGCATTTTGTTTTTTGCGAGCTTAAGTTCACGTGCAGTAAGAGAAGCGCTGGTGCCGGCAGGTAAGAAAGATAAGGGAGAAATATACTGCATGATCAGGCCGGGTTGAAAAATTTCCGGAAAGATATTGCGGATGGTTGTGATTGCAAAAGAAAAATTATTGGCTAGGGGCAATAAATTTTATAGAATGCAAAGGATATTTTTGGGTTAAGTTCCCTGAATTATACTAATCGCCGTTTGAAATTGTGCAATGATAAGTTTCACGCAAATCCGCAAAGCCGCAATTGTAATAGTTGAGAATTAGCATATTGTAAAAAATATAAGCTCGCTAAGCCATCTAATACCTCAATGCACAAATTTATGCAGTGACTCTAATAAATAGAAATATTGCTCAATAGTCATGTTTCCGTAAGACTTAACAATTGATATCTGTTTTACTTTACGTATCAAATGTGTAAGAATTATGAAAAGAACTTTCATGCAGGCTATTAAAAAAGAATCAGCTACATCAAGGCCATACCAGCGGTCTGACCGCGAAAAGCGGTACTGACCGCTTCGCTACATCTCTCTATTTTTAGAGGGAATCTACCGTAAAAGGCTCATCTTCATCAAGGCCATACCAGCGGTCTGACCGCGAAAAGCGGTACTGACCGCTTCCCTATATCTCTCTATTTTTAGAAGGAATCTACCGTATGGCTAATAAATTATTATTATTATGATTTGATAATAAATATAGTATATTAAGCAAAATCGATCCATTGCTATATACAATACGGCATACTATTTTCCCTTGTTCTTTTATCCGGAAAGTTTAATTCAGTCTACATCGGATCGGCAGGTATATGTATTGATGCTGCAATAGTGTTGCAATCAGGACATAAAATCTGAATCAGCGATACTGACCATGGGGCAGCTTTACCTGATCCTTTGGCAGATAGCTGAATTAATTCTTCTGCACGTTTTGCCTGTTCAAGAGTGAATTTTTTCTGACAATCGGGATTTGAACAACAGTACGATAATTTTACCTGGCTCATAATATTTAGTTTACACTGTTTGATTTTGTAATATTCCTTATTGGAACTACCTCTAAGGAGATGTAAAACTACTTTCAGATACGTAACTGATTTATGATAGTAATCAGTAACCGTATTGATATCTATCAATTGAGGTAGTGGTGATTAAAAGGCTGATTTTGATATAATTTCCTGCGTGCTACAATTTCCTGCAAGGACCTTGCAAAAATTATAAAAAATCCGCCATTTTTGCAAGTTTCGGATTTGCATTTTCGCCTTATATAATTTTTTTGTTTGTATACTTTTAGGGATCAATGGCTAATTTTTTTTGTATGTATTGTGTGATTTAAATTGTTCCAGGTAACTTCCGATTTATATTGGCAGGGGATAGTTTTGTGATGAAAATAAATATATTATCATTCACTAACCTTTTTAGTTAATAATACGCCTTAATGGATAGGGAGCATAAAAATTCCATCTCCCCCTTAAACATTATTTGTATTTTCATTGCATAACAGTTATTAAATGATTCAATCTATGAAGCGCATTCACCTCACCCTTATTACATTATTTATTTCATTCAGTTTATTCGCTCAGGCACCTGCTTCAATTACAGGCACTACCCATGTATGTACAGGGACAACCACCACTCTTACCGATACTACCACTGGCGGCACCTGGACAAGTGATAATGCCACAGTAGCCACCATTGGGTCTGCAACAGGTATTGTAACCGGTGTAACCGCAGGCACAGCTAATATTACCTATACTACAGGTACGGGTTATGCAACAAAGGTATTTACAGTTTATTCGTTACCTGCAGTTTATCCAGTAACCGGCGGAGGCACTGGCTGTTCCGGAGCTACTTTTGATATTGGATTAAGCATGTCCTCCACATCGGAGACATATACATTGATGTTAGGAGGAAGTGCAGTTTCTACTTTGGCAGGTACAGGTGGGGCACTAGATTTCGGATTTGTGTCCTCATCTGGCATTTATGCAATTGAGTCCTATAGTATTATAACTGGCTGTATGTCAAATATGTCTGGTGCTGCAACAATCGCTCCATTAATAACCGCCTATAATGTTATAGGTGGTGGCGCTTATTGCGCCGGATTCTCTGGTGTGCATATAGGGTTGAGTTCTTCAAATACAGGCATAAACTACCAGGTATTGAAATCGGGAGTAGCAGTGGGTAGCCCTTTTGCCGGCACCAATAGTTCTCTTGATTTCGGCCTTTATACTGCACCCGGCACATATACTGTCATGGCTACAAATGCCATTACCACCTGCACGCTGAATATGACTGGTAGTACAACTATATCTATTAACCCACTCCCCACAGTCTATGCCATTACCGGAGGCGGCACTGTTTGTGGCAGTACAGGCGGGCATATAGGGCTCAGTGGCTCAGAAGCCGGTACCACCTACCAGCTTTATTTGGGAGTAGCAGCAATAGGATCAGCTGTAGCTGGTACGGGTTTGAATGTAGATTTTGGTGTAACCCACATTGCAGGGGTTTATTCAATAATGGCTACAAACCCAACTACAGCTTGTTCCAATAGTATGGGCAGCACAACGCTTACTCTGGACCCTTTTGCTTATAATGTAACAGGGGGCGGCACATTTTGCAGTGGAACGTCAAGCGCACATATTTACCTGAGCGGGTCTGATATTGGGGTCAATTACCAATTATATAATTCCGGTACTTTAGTTGGATTACCAATGGCTGGCACCGGTGCTTCGCTTGATTTAGGATTATTTACTGCTGCCGGCACCTATACAGTACTAGGCACTAAAGTTTCTTCAGGTTGTACCAATAATATGAATGGCAGCGCTTTACTTACCATTAACCCACTACCTGCTACTATGACTGTAATAGGTGGTGGTAGTTATTGCCCAGGTACTTCAACTGGAGTAAATGTGGGCCTAAATGCTTCCATGGTGGGAATTAGTTACAGTTTATTATTTGGAGGCACAACAATGTCGATCACTTCAGGCACTGGTGGCGCATTGAGTTTTGGCCTCATAGGCACACCCGGAATTTATAAGGTAAGGGCAATTAGTGCTGTTTCAGGTTGTACAGCAATGATGGCCGACAGTGCTATTGTCTCAAGTGCCACATCTTGGAGCGGCACACCCTTGGCTGGCTCAACTTCATCCAGCGCTTCAAATGTGTGCATGGGATCGACCATAAATCTCAGCTTACCCACTGCAACAACCGGTTGCGGCGTTTCTTATCAATGGCAATCATCTGCTGACGGTATTACCTTTACTAATATTGCCGGGGCTGTAAGTCAGGCTTATTCGTTTGTTTTGAGTTCTACATTATACTACCGGTGCCAGGTTACCTGCACCAATTCTGGACTTTATAGTTTTTCTACACCGATACTTGTTTCCGTGTTGAATACCATAGGCTACCATAGTGTTTCTATTTCATCGGATACTACCTGTGCGGCGCCCGATTTTTATATCAGCGCCTGTGGGGTATCTTCTTCTTTCAATGTTACTACCTGGTTTGGCGATGGCAATTTTGTAAATACGCCACTCAGCTCTGTCGGGGTATGCCATGCCGATGTTTATCATACCTATGCCTCCCCTGGAATTTACACTATCAAACAGGTTTTGTATCTGGGCACATTGCCACAGGATTCGGTAGTTTACTCTTATGAGTATTTGTACTGCAATACACTGCCTATTAAGTACTACCTGGACGTGAACAGTAACTGTAGTTATGACGCCGGTGACAGGCTGGTAACATCGCCAATACTGACTGAAGTAGACTCAAATGGCATACCTGTTGATACTATAAGCTCAACCAGTGGCCTGTATTACCATGCTCATGGCGCTCCAGGCACTGTTTACAGATTTAAGGCGCTGTTGACGCCAGGCGGGCTAGGCGCTATCTGCCCATCATCTGGTGTAATATATGATACTATAAAAACTGCCAGCAATTACTATCCACCAAAGTATTTTGCAGTAAGTTGCGGCTCCGTACCTTCATTTGACCTTCATCAAAGTAATTCCCAAATCTGTGGCAGGCATATGTCGATGGGAACCATAATAGTAGGCAATAATTTTTGTACCTCGGTTGGTGCCACACTTTCTGTCACTTTAAGCCCTAAATATGACTATACATTAGGTTCTGCCTATCCTGCCCCTTCATCAGTTTCAGGCAATACCATAACCTGGAATATAGGAAGCCTGTCATCGACCGGCACTACAACGCCTACTTTTTTATATACGGTAAATGTTCCTAACCCCTATGATTATTTAAGCTGGTTAATCCCCGGAGACACAATTCAAACAAAAGTTTTTATCGGTTCTTTAACCGGCGATGTCGACACTTCAAATAATGTTACCATCCGGGTTGATACTGTAAAATCTTCCTACGACCCAAATGAACTTTCCGTTTCTCCGCAAGGCAACGTCCTTCCCTGCACACCGCTGCAATACACGATTAATTTTGAAAATACGGGCAATGATACTGCGCATAATATCACAGTGCTTGATACTTTATCGCCCAACCTGGACCCTAAAAGCCTGCGTATAGTTGCAGCATCATCGGCTATGAATGTTGCTATACTTAAAAGCGGAGGCCTGAATATTGTAAAGTTCGATTTTCCCGGCATCAATCTGCCCGACAGTTCGCACCATAACCAGTGCGATGGCATGGTTGTATTTACTATCAAGACTAGGAACGGCCTGACAGATGGCTCCACCATAGCCAATGTAGCTGGTATCTATTTTGATGATAACCCTGTGGTTATGACCAATAGTGTTGCCAATCTTGCCGGCATCAGCCCTATTACCGGCGCAGGCAGCATTTGTGTATCTGCCTCAACCATACTCACCGATGCTACCCCCGGTGGCACTTGGAGCCTCAGCAACAGTCACGCATTCATGGCTGCCGCCCCGGCAATGGCTGTACCCGGTAAAATGGTTGTAGGCTATTCGGCCGGAACTGATACGCTGATCTATACAGTAACTAATGCCTGTACCTCAAAGACAGTAAAGAAGCCTGTCGCTATTAACCCTCCTCCGGCACCAATCACCGGCAGCAACCACGTATGTACTGGTGCAAATACAACTCTTGCCGATACGAATGCAGGGGGTAAATGGGTTAGCAGTAATCCTGCCGTTTCGGCTATCGATTCTTTAACTGGCATTATGAGCGGCATTTCTATTGGTAATGATACCATAGTATATACGCTACCTACTGGTTGTGCCACCCAGACACTCATTACGGTTAATTCATTACCCGGTATTTATTCCATCACTGGTGGGGGAAGTTATTGTTCCGGTGGCACAGGGGCTCATGTGGGCCTCAGCGGCTCAGATTCCCTGCTCCATTACCAGTTATATAATGGCCTTGTAGCCACAGGCAGCCCTGTAACTGCCACAGGTACTGCCATTGATTTCGGAATATTAACCAATGCAGGTACTTATTCAGTTGTAGCTACTAATCCGTCTACAGGCTGCAAAAGCAATATGTCGTCTACTGCTGTTATATCTGTTCTCCCCTTACCAACTGCATATACGGTAACCGGTGGTGGCAGTTTTTGTGCATCTGATTCAGGCGTTCATGTAAGGCTCAGCGGCTCAGCTTCTGGTATCACCTACCAGTTGTTTGATGGCAGTGTTATGGTAGGCAGTCCGGTACCGGGTACCGGCGCTATACTCGATTTCGGATTACTGGCCACAGCAGGTACTTATTCAGTTACTGCCAGCAATACTTCAACCACCTGCAGCAATCATATGGCAGCCAGTGCAGTTGTTAATATTAATGCATTGCCTTCTTCATTTATGGTAAGCGGCGGCGGCAGTTATTGTGCTGGCGATCCTGGAGTACCTGTGTTGCTCACCGGGTCCAATCCTGGCATCAGCTATCAGTTATTCAATGGTGTTGCTCCTGTAGGCGGCCCAATGGCTGGTACCGGCACTATACTCAACTTCGGCTCATTAACAGCAGCCGGTACTTATTCTGTTACAGGAACGGATATCACTACAGGTTGTCATAATTCCATGTCTGCCAGTGTTGGTATTACGATCAATACTTTGCCTGCTGTTTATATTATGACAGGTGGCGGCACTCATTGCGCCGGCGACACCGGTGTTCATGTATCGATGACTGGTTCGGCTACCGGGGTTAATTACCAGTTGTATAAAGATGGTATAGCTCTGGGTTCTGTATTGGCAGGTAATGGCGGTATACTGGATTTCGGACTACTAACCGAAGCAGGGGGCTATACGGCTATAGCAACAGAAACTACTCACCATTGCTCGCAGGGTATGAATGGCACAGCTGTGATAGAAGTTATTCCAACTGTAACACCAGCTATCAGTATTACCAATGATGCGCCTGATTCCATATGCATGGGTACTATGGTTACTTATAATGCAAGCCCGGTAAACGGAGGCGCCTCGCCGGCTTACCAATGGAAAGTAAATGGAATTGCCTCAGGCACAGGTAGTACCTATTCTTATTATCCGGTGAATGGCGATATAGTAACTGCTGTACTTACCAGCAATGCGGTTTGCCCGCTGCCTGCTACAGCTACCACTGGTATGAGTATGACGGTGGATTCGAGTTATAATCCTGTGGTAACAATTTCTGCAAGCAATCACGGCAAACTGGAAATAGGCCAGGCCGATACATTTACTGCAGTAGTTACCAATGCCGGGCCGAGCCCATACTATCAGTGGTCAATTAATGGCACGTCGTTGCCGGGAGCCAATTCATCTGTCTTTATTTATGGTGGGTTCTATGAAAATGATATGGTTAACTGCGAAGTGAAAGGCAGCACCCTGTGCGGCACATGGGGTACATCCAACTCTATCCAGGTTCGGTTGATAAATGTGGGTATAAGGCCGCTGAATAATACAGATGAAATAGCGCTTTATCCGAATCCGAATACAGGCGTATTTAGTTTGAAAGGCAAGAGCGATTTTGCTGTCGATGATTTAATCTCGCTTGTAATCACAGACATTCTTGGCCGTAAAATTTACCAGTCTGATATCAAGACAGCCAATGGTATTATTAATGAGGAAATTGACCTTGCAAAATCGTATGCCACACTCAGCGGAATGTATATTCTTACTTTGCGTTCGGGTAGTGGAAGCAGGGAATTTAATTTTGTGATCAATAAATAATTTGTCTTTAAGCAAGTATTGTCAGAATTAATTCTTTTGGCCAGAGAATTTATACACATAGAAATGCACAATTTCCATAAATAAATTCTGCTAATATTGACTTGGTTTTCTTAAATGTTTGTAGATTGTGGCAGGTAAACAAATCACACATACATTTTTAAAAAAAATAACGAACATGGATACTTCAAAAATGATCAAAGCATATTGCCTTAAGACAAAGGAAAAGAACGTTCCTATGCAGGATGCAGTTATTACCCGTACTGCCAAAGGCGGTTATATTGCCGGTGGGCATGATGGTAATGGCAACAAGATGGCAGCCATTTTAAATGAAGCAAAAGCGCTTCAGGCTATCAAAGACGGCGTAGCTAAAAAAGGCTATTAATCAAGGTTATTTTACAGAAGCACAGCATACTCTGAAATTGGGTATGTTGTGCTTCTGTGTTTATTGAAGGAAAGGAACCCTTGTAGTGTTCTGTCCTGATTTTTGCGTCAGTTGTTCGTGTTTTCTCCACCAAATTGTTTCCTTTCACTTCCAGTATTTTTTTTCTGTTTATACAGATTCTCTGTATTATTTTTTACTTTTAATCTGCAAATAATTAAAAACAGAATTTTATGGGTTTCTTCACACGTTTGAATAATGGCTGGGAGATAGCCAAAACAAGTATGAAAGTGCTTAACGCCAATAAGCAACTGATTATATTTCCAATATTATCAGGCCTGTCCATGGTTATGGTCATTGCCTCCTTTTTAATTTTCCTGGTAAATAAAGAAGGCTGGACTAATTATATCAATAACCATGCTGGAGATAAGTTAATGTACCTTGTTTTATTTCTGTTTTACATTATCAACTACTTTATTGTGGTTTTCTTCAACATGGGGCTGATGCACTGTACCAAATTGTATTTTGAAGGTGAAGAAGTAACCATAGCTAAAGGGTTGAACTTCAGTATGAGCCGTATCGGGGCAATATTTTCGTGGGCTGTATTTGCAGCTACGGTGGGTACCTTGCTCAGAATGATTCAGGATAATGCTGGTTGGTTAGGTAAAATAATTATCAGTCTGGTGGGTATTGTATGGAGTGTAGCCACCTTCTTTGTGATTCCTGTTTTAGCCTATGAAAATGTTGGACCATTGGACGCAGTAAAACGGTCTTCCAACCTTATGAAAGAGAAATGGGGTGAGACAATCGGCGCTAATTTCAGCATCAGTATTATTGGTTTGCTTTTCTTTCTGGCCGCTGGTGTCATCGGCCTTACTGTAAGCGCACTTATTAATGAGGAAGCAGGTATTTTGATCTTTGTTTTAGGTTTTTTCCTGATCATAACCATAACCAGTGCATTACACAGCATATTTATCAGCGCTGTTTATAACCACATTAATGGTAATATCAACGACTATTTCAACCAGCATCTGATTGATGGGTTATTTGTGAACAAGGATTAAGGAATGAATAGATAAACTACTTTTTAGTCTTGCATAAATATCTTTGCATTCCAATGGCCTTCCTTTGTGGTGGCATTGAGGAAATAAATACCGGTTATCTTACCCAGGTTTATTGTAGAAGTCTTATTTGTTTCAGTTACCGTTTTTTGAATGGTTCTTCCCATTAAATCTGTTACTATAATCTGAACATTCATATTGATATCTGATACCAGGTTTACCATTATTTCACCATTGCTGGAAGGGTTTGGGTAAACATTTAGCTGTGCAATTACCTCACCAGAAATATTGCTGACGGAAGCATGGTCAACCGCAGGCTTAGGACCTACGCGCCTGATAACAGCATTTAATCTGTCTGCTATATACATCCGGTGATACTGGTCGAATGCAACTCCATGTGGCAGGTATAAATTGGCATTTATAGCCAGGCTGTCATCGCCGCTGTATCCGCCAGTTGTTCCACTTGTGCCAGCCCCGTAACCATTGCCAGCCACAGTAGTGATAATGCGGGTAACAGGATTCACTTTGCGAATCACATTATTGTAGTAATCTGAGATATACAAATTGTTAGCCTCATCGAAATTTACCCGGGTAGGGGAGTCCAGCAGTGCCGCGGTGGCTGGTCCGCCATCACCGGAATAACCAGCGATAATGCCAGTGCCGGCATAGGTGCTGATAATTCCGGTTTTGCTCACTTTGCGGATTACATTGTTATTCGCATCTGCAATAAAAAGGTTGCCTGCAGTATCTACTCCAACTCCTATCGGAAGGTTTAATTCGGCAGCAATAGCTGGTCCGCCATCCCCTGAATATCCGGCAGTGGTATGGCCTGCAATTGTAGACATAGTGCCAGATGTGTTTATTTTGCGAATTGCATTGTTATGGTCATCGGCAATATAAATATTCCCAAACTTATCGATAGCAATACCAACAGGGTTATTCAATAAAGCATCTGTTGCCATACCCCCATCGCCGCTATATCCGGCAAGCGTGTGAAAGCCGGCTATGGTAGTGATGGTTCCTGATGGGGTTACCTTGCGAACAATATGGTTATAACCATCAGCGAAAATAATGTTGTCCAAAGCATCCAGAACTAATGCGTAAGGACCGTTGAGTTTGGCATCTGTTGCAGGTCCCCCATCACCCGAAAAGCCACCACCTGCACTACCTGCTCCGTAACCTGTGCCGGCAATAGTAGTAATTATACCGAAAGTATCCACTTTTCGGATTACATTATTTAAAAAGTCGGTAATGTATAAGTTCCCTGTAGCATCAAAAGCAATATCCGAAGGTGCATGCAATCTTGCATTTGTAGCTTGTCCCCCGTCACCTGAGTATCCGGGAATTGTGCCGGTGCCGGCAATTGTTGTAATATACTGTCCACTGGCCCCGGTGGAAAGGAGCATTAAAAGAATACCAGATGCTAATGTGTTAAATGACTTTGCCATGCCTTGTGCTGTTTTTCAATATAAAATTAACTGAAATGTTTTATTTGAATACCTGCAAATTTATCATAGCAATTATTGGGGTGTTACCGGCAAAAAAGCAACCTTTGGAATACTATTTTAATTTCTGGACATATCCGTAATATCTTGGGTCGTTTTTGCCATTTGGCTCCTCATTATACGCACGATACAGAATGGCACGGTTGTTTTTATTCATTCCCGAAAACAGGTCGCCGATAACCTTTTGCATTTCGCCATTCTCACTTTTCAGCGCTACTGTATCTGTTACATTAACTGTAGAAATGTACATTATCATAGGATTTAAATGGTGCTCCATAACTTCATAATGGATATTGAATATTGATGGCTTGCTTGGTAGCTGTGATACTATGATGGGAAAATGATAGCGGATCTGGGTTTTCTTTATCAGGGAATCACTGTAATGTTTAATTTCTTCCGACTTGTCGAATGAAAATATATTGCCACCCGGATTCAGGCAATGCTCAGACAAAGACAGATTATTGTAAGCATCTATCAGATCACCTCCTTTTTCCAACTCAAGCGAATATCGGTACAAGGCAACAGCATCTTTATTGTTGAGACTAAAATCTTCTCCCATAATGTTTATTATCTTCCATTGGCCATCAACTTTAATGTATATCATTGTTATCATGACTTCATTCATAGAATCACCTGATACGACCATGGAAATATAGGTTTCCTTATCAGGAACAATGAACTTTAATTTGTAAGCATTGTCGCCCTTGCCAGAAGCAATCATGACAGTATCCCTGGGGTTCTGCCGCTTAACATAAAATTCATCAAATTTTTTGTAAGCCCTGCCTCTTACCACTTTCTGGATCTGGGGCATAAATTTTTGTTCAAATTCGGGCTTAATTCTGAGCTTTAAACTATCTGAAAATAACTGGCTTAGCATTTCGTAATTTGATTCCCTTAGGTATCCATATACCTGCAGATTCATTTTTTCCATTGAGGCCCTTAAGGAAGGTTCTATTTTTTCATTTTTAAATGTACCATTGCCGGAAATTCCCCTGGTGCAACAAAGGAAGGTAAAACATATAAATATCAAAACCGGAAAATTCAATTTCATTGCAGTATTAATTTGAGAGGTAAGGTAGAATTAAAAAATTATATCGGCCTCAATATTTAGTTGCAGGTGAATTTCAGCCTTAAAAACGAGCTATTAATTCACTTTATAAATAACTCCTCTTTCCTTCAGATAATTCAGTACAAACCTGAAACAAGCCTCCTCTTTCCCTACCATTTCCGGCGGAAAAACACCCTTCTCTGTAAATAGTTTATTCATGATGAGGTGAAGCGTAGCATTGCATGTATAGCCTGTGGTGCGGCTCATTGAAGATGTTTGGGTTGCAGCATCATACTCATCGTACAGGGTATAGGTTACAGATTTGGGTAAACCATCCTGCCTGCCGGTCACTTTAATTTTCATCAGGGTAAATTCTGATTCTTCTGCGCCCAATTTCCATTGGTTTTTAAGAATGGCTGAGGTAAAATCCAGTGGTGAAATTTCGGTGCCATTCACACTGATCTTCCGGGTATCAAAAAAACCACCCTTCATCATTGCCTTTATCAGGTCAATGTGGCCGGGGTAGCGCAGCGTCTTTTCTTTCATGTCGGGTATATGGCCCATTGTGAATAAAATAGACCTTAGCCCGTCGGTATTAAATGATTCCAGGGTGCCCACCTCTTCAAAATCAATCAATTCGGGCTCACTGAGGGCAGGTTTGGTTACAATATGTCCGTTCTCCATCAGCCGGGCCGGGCGGGTATATTCTTCTATCACATCAATAGGGGAGAAGGGCGCTTTATATTCAAAAGGTTTGATTCTTTGTTTGGGTAACCCGCCTACCATACATTCAAATGTAGTAACCTCCATTTGTGCATTATGGTGCCCCAATACATAATTGCTCATGCCAGGCGCCACTCCGCAATCAACAATCGCTGTAACATTATTTTCCTTTGCCAGGGCATCCAGGGCCATGCTATCCTCAGGGAAGAAAGAGATATCAGCCACATTCTTTTTTGCCATTATAACCGCCTCCAGTGCGCGGTAACCCATAAAACCCGGCACAGCTAATACCACAAAATCGAAGCCAGACAGTAATTCATTATAACTGCTGAAGTCAGCCAGATCGGCTAGATTAGTTTTTATTCTAGGTTCTTTTGCAGAGAGTATTGCCAATGAATCTTTACTGATATCAAAGGAGGTTACGTCATATTGTTTGCTGAGGTCAATTGCCATTGTTCGGCCAACCATACCGGCGCCAAGTACTGCGATTTTCATATTCCTATTGGTTTGGGCTGCAAAATAGCTTATTTTGCGCCTCAATTCTCCAGATTATGAATTTCCAGCTAACAGAAGAACATAAAGCGGTGCGGCAGGCTGCACGCGATTTCGCAAAGAATGAACTACTCCCCGGCGTGATAGAGCGCGATGAAAAAATGAAATTCCCCGCCGAACAGATTAAAATGCTGGGTGAACTGGGTTTCATGGGAATGATGGTTGACCCAAAGTATGGAGGTTCCGGTATGGATACCATTTCGTATGTATTGGCAATGGAAGAGATTTCCAAAGTAGATGCTTCAGTTTCTGTATGTATGAGCGTAAATAATTCGCTTGTATGCTGGGGGCTGGAAAAATACGGCAATGAAGAACAGAAGCAAAAATACCTTACTCAGCTGGCAAGTGGCCAAAAGATAGGTGCCTTCCTGCTCAGTGAACCTGAGGCTGGCAGTGATGCCACTTCGCAACGCACTACTGCAGTAGATATGGGCGACCATTATATACTTAATGGTACCAAAAACTGGATTACCAATGGTAACTCAGCTTCATACTATCTGGTAATTGCGCAGACTTATCCCGAAAAAGGACATAAAGGAATTAATGCGCTGATTGTAGAGAAAAACTCACATGGTGTAATGGTTGGCGCCAAGGAAAATAAATTGGGTATCCGTGGCAGCGACACACATAGCATTATGTTTCAGGATGTGAAGGTGCCAAAAGAAAACCGCATCGGTGATGATGGCTTCGGTTTCACTTTTGCTATGAAGGTATTGGCCGGTGGTCGTATAGGTATTGCAGCTCAGGCGCTGGGAATTGCCAGCGGCGCTTATGAACTTGCCCTCAAATACTCTAAAGAACGCAAAGCATTCGGTACCGAAATATCTAACCATCAGGCTATAGCATTCAAACTGGCTGATATGGCTACACAGATTGAGGCTGCCCGCCTGTTGGTACACAAATCAGCCTGGACTAAGGATCAGGGGCTTGATTATACTTTATCTGCATCCATGGCTAAGTTGTTTGCTTCTGACATTGCGCAGTTTGTAACCAGCGAAGCAGTACAGATACACGGTGGCTATGGCTATGTAAAAGAGTTCCATGTAGAGCGTCTGATGCGCGATGCCAAGATCACTCAGATATACGAAGGTACCAGCGAGGTGCAGCGTATTGTGATCAGCCGGACAGTGCTGAAAGGGTAAAATCGGGAGCATTTTCGACTTAGAGGAGACTCTATGCAGATCCTTTACTTTTGCTAAAATTTTAATGTGCCTCATGCGTAGCTGGTGGTGGAAAATATTGTGTTTCTTGCTTTTAGGCTATACTGTAGTTGCTGGCTTTCTGATGCCGGTACCAAGGTTGAACATTCTGAATGAAACAATCCGCAATCTGTACTTTCATGTGCCCATGTGGTTTACTATGATCGTATTGTATGCCGGTGCATTCTTTTATTCTATCAGGTATCTCAGCACGGGCAACCTGCAGGATGATGTCTATGCCGTGCAGTTTACCAATACCGGCATTTTCTTCAGCATACTGGGCATGATTACCGGTATGGAGTGGGCGCAATATACCTGGGGCGCTGCCTGGAGCAATGACCCAAAACAACTGGGTACAGCTTTGAGTATGCTTATCTATTTCGCCTATTCTATTCTGCGTGGCGGCCTTAAGGATGATGAAAAGAAAGCCAAGATCAGCGCAGTATACAACGTATTCGCATTTGCCATGATGATACCACTCATTTTTATTCTACCCCGCATGGTCGATTCATTGCATCCGGGTAATGGTGGGAACCCTGCTTTTAAACAATATGACCTGGATAGCGGAATGAGAATGGTTTTTTATCCCGCAGTGGCAGGCTGGATATTAATGGGTATGTGGATAGCAACGTTACAGATACGGCTGGGATTGGTAAGGTATAAAAAGGAATTTTTCAGTTAGCAATTTTCAGTTTGCAAAGGTTTATTCAACTACCTGAACAACGGCATTTAGCAGTAAAAAATCGACAAAAAATGAGCAAATTCATTATAATAACCATCTATTTATTAATGATTTCGGTCAGCTTTTCAAGCGCACAGACGGAGATGGCCGATGCCATGCGCTCAAATGGCAAAATATACGTTGTGGTTATGGTTTTAGCTACTATCTTTGCGGGAATTTTTGCGTACATGGTAATTCTTGACCGCAAAATCAGCAGATTAGAAAAAGAAAAATCAGCTTAATCCAATTATTAATAATTAAAAAAATCAACAAAGTGGAAACAGTAATTGCCAAGGCACAAGCTCATTACAGCTTTTTTGAGGGCGTAGAGCGCAATTTTGATAAAGCATCAAAATACACCCGTTTCGAGTCAGGAATACTGGAACAGATCAAGGCCTGTAACTCCGTTTACCGGATGAAATTCCCGGTCAGAATCGGTGATAACATCGAGGTTATTGAAGCCTACCGTGTGCAGCATTCGCATCACAAACTGCCTTGTAAGGGTGGTATCCGTTATAGTATGGATGTGAACCAGGATGAAGTTATGGCCCTTGCTTCGCTTATGACTTACAAGTGTGCAATCGTTAATGTTCCATTTGGTGGTGCAAAAGGAGGTATCAAGATCAATCCTAAGAAATATACAACATTCGAACTGGAAAAGATCACCCGTCGTTATGCATCTGAGCTGGTTAAGAAAAACTTCATTGGCCCAGGCGTCGATGTTCCTGCTCCTGACTACGGTACAGGCGGACGCGAAATGAGCTGGATCGTTGATACTTATGCTTCCCTGAAACCAGGTGAAGTAGATGCTCAGGCTTGTGTTACCGGCAAACCTGTTTCTCAGGGTGGTGTGCGTGGCCGTACTGAGGCAACCGGCCTTGGGGTATACTATGGTATCCGTGAGTTGTGTAACGTTGCTGAAGATATGCAAAAGCTTGGTTTAACTCCGGGTATTGAAGGTAAGAAAGTTATTATTCAGGGCCTGGGTAATGTGGGCTATCATGCTGCCAAGTTCTTCTTCGATAATGGCGCTAAAATTGTTGGTTTGTCGGAATATGAAGGTGGTATCTATGACGAGAAAGGTCTGGATATTTACAAGGTGGTTGATCACCGTAAAAACACAGGTTCTATTCTTAACTATCCTGGCGCTACCAACTTTACAAATGGTGCAGACACAATGGAGCAACCTTGCGACATCCTGATTCCTGCAGCGCTTGAGAATGTAATTAATGGCAGCAATGCTGCCCGCATTCAGGCTAAGATAATAGGTGAGGCTGCCAATGGCCCGCTGACACCTGATGCCGATGAAATATTGGGTGCAAAAGGTGTTGTAATCGTTCCGGACATGTACCTGAATGCAGGTGGTGTTACAGTTTCTTACTTCGAATGGCTGAAGAACCTGAGTCACGTGCGTTTTGGCCGTATGGACAAGCGCTTTAGCGAAAACCAGTATGGTACTATTCTTCATGCTGTAGAAGGCCTTACCGGTAAAAGGGTAACCGATACAGAGCGCACCCTGTTGCTGCACGGCCCTGATGAAGTTGACCTGGTTTATAGCGGACTGGAAGATACCATGATCGGTTCTTATCACGAAATCCGTGAGGCTATGTTGTCATTGCCAGGTGTGGATATGCGCACTGCAGCCTTCACCGTAGCCATCAATAAAGTGGGTATGGCATACGAAGAGCTTGGTATATTCCCATAATCAGTTTTCAGTTGGCAGTTTGCAATTGCCCTTCATATTTTTTCAAAGGCTGCTTTCGGGCAGCCTTTTATATATGGTTTGCATTTGATGATTCTACGGTTTAGGGGTGATATGCTAACCCACAGTGAATTAGCAGATGTTTCCTTGGGGTTCACCAGGACTTGGGCCGAATGACAAATAACAGAAGTAATTATTTTTGGTTATTTATTTTTAATCTGCTAAATTGCAATTGATAATCATTTTTATACCTACCCAAAAACAAGCCATTATGAATTTTACCCGCATTTCATTTATTATTGCTATCAGCGTAATACTGTATACCACATCAGCACAAAGCCAGATAATTACAACCATTGCAGGCAATGGGAGTGGCGGTTATAGTGGAGATGGTGGCTTAGCCTCACTTGCTTCAATCAACCAGCCTCAGGGTGTGTACGCCGATGCATTAGGTAATGTATTTATTGCCGATCAGTATAATAGCCGTGTGAGGAAAGTTGCCCCTTCCGGTATTATTACTACTATAGCGGGCACCGGTATATCTGGCCATACTGGCGATGGATTACCTGCAACAGATGCCGAAATTGGTTTTCCTAATTGTGTTACATCGGATGCCGCTGGAAATGTATATGTGCTCGATTATTATGGTTATGTGCGTAAAATAAATACTGCAGGAATCATATCCACATATGCCGGTACTGGATCTACTTCTTTCAGTGGTGATGGGGGCCCAGCTACTGATGCCGGAATCAGTGATGCCTATGGGATATGGCTGGATGAAGCCGGGAATATGTATATATGCGACTTTTATAACAACCGCGTGCGTAAAATAAATACCCTGGGCATCATCAATACAATAGCCGGAACCGGAGTCGCCGGGTATTCGGGCGACGGTGGAGCTGCAACCAATGCCCAATTAAATTGGCCAACAGGGGTTGTAACTGATCCGTCTGGAAATGTTTATATATCCGACGAAGTAAATAATGCTGTACGGAAAATCAACACCCTTGGTATCATTTCAACAATAGCAGGTACAGGAGCGGCTGGATTTTCGGGCGACGGCGGGCCTGCTACAGCTGTACTCTTCAATTCTCCTTATGGTTTGTTTAGGGATTGTCCCGGAAATATTTATGTGTCTGATGCAAATAATAACCGGATCAGGAAGATTAATACATCTGGCATTGTTACCACAGTTTGCGGTACGGGTACCGCAAGTTTCGGTGGCGATGGTGGGCCAGCCATAGCTGCAATGCTACAGTGGCCTGAAGGAACTTCATATGATGGCCAGGGCAATGCCTATATATGTGATAAGATGAATCAAAGGATCAGGAAAATAAGTACTATTATTCCTGTACCCTCATTTACAGCGGGCCTGTTTCAGAATTTAACACTCTGCCAGAACGATCCTGCAACTGCTATCAACAGCCTGCTGACTGTTAATGATACAGCCATGGGAGAAAGTGATACCTGGAGCCTTTTGACTCCGCCTGCTCATGGATCAGTTACCGGAACATATACTACCACCGCAACTGGCAGCATGCTAACCCCGTCTGGCATTACCTACGCAGTTACCTCTGGCTATAACGGGCATGATACATTTAAGGTTGTTGTCCGTAATTGTAAATCAGCCGATACAATTACCATTTATGTTACTGTTATTCCGTTGCCCAATGCAGGCATTATCAGCGGTACCGATAGTGTATGCCAGGGCCATACAACGCCGCTTACCGAATCTGTAACTGGTGGCATCTGGAGTAGTAGTATGCCTTCCATTGCAACCATATCAACATCGGGTGTCGTTACAGGTGTTACGGCTGGTATGGATACCGTTTTTTATACAGTAACTGTCGATGGGTGTTCCGCCAAAGCTGCTTTTCCGATGAAGGTTCGTTCGCACAGTGCCTGTATTTTGGGATTGACAACCAATCATACAGCCGGTACTCAGACTGCAAATATTATACCTAACCCAAGTAATGGTAAAATCAGTGTTTTGCTTAATTCCGACTTTGATGAAACCATGCAGATTGTGGTATCTGATGTTATTGGCCAAAAGGTATTGCAGGCAAATGGACAGACAAATGTTCCTCTGAATATTGGTATTGAAATACCAGGGATATATGTATTAAACGCAATTACTGAACATGGCAGAACAATAAGCCAGGTAGTAGTGAAATAGTGCTGGATAGTGGTATTTAGGATGTGGTATTGTCAGTAATGATGGTAGGCTTATTTCTTATGACTTTGAGGGTACGTGTATCCGGTAATTTGTAAATCAGGCCTGCTTAATACAGGCAGTCAGTCAATAATTTCGTTTATGCTGATATCGGCTATTGAATAATTTATTCATTTTCCCGTTCGATTTATATTAACGGATTACCATAGAATTTGTATTCTGTGAAATATCCACCTTTCCTATAATTCTTGTCTTTTCATTTTACTTCCAGTATCCGAGTTCAGGAATTGCAATTGAAAAAAAGATAGCCATATCTGAATTAACTTGCTAACTTTATATAAATAAACTACATTATAACCAAATCGAAACCACCTAATGAAGATGATGTATATAAAGGCCACAATTGCAGGAATGCTGCTGCTATTTTGTTCAGAAAACCTGATGGCTCAGGATTGGCTAATGGGTGACTTTATATCCATCACACCAATCGGTAACCATGGCGACACACTTACTGTGCTCACGAGGGGACAATCTTATGATGTGAATTTTGATGTTACCTATTCAAATGTGGGATCGCCAACGGAGAGTTTCCATATCATTGCCGACAGCAATTACAGTCATATGTTGTGGTTTGCTTATCCCGATCTGATTCTTGGAACAGCCAACACGGTACCTCTCGACGGAAGCATTCATACTGTACAGATAAATAATCTCTCCTTGCCTGCAGGTGTTCATAAAATTTACATCTTCAATGATTATGCTGCTTTTACCAGCAAAGTCTTTACGGTAGTCGATCCATTAGGAATTAATAATATCGGGCAGAGTAATCAGATCACTATTTACCCCAACCCAGTGGCATCCAAATTGAGTATTACATCACCGGATATTATTACCGGCATGACTATTAAAAACGTACTTGGCCAGAGTGTATTTTGTCAAGATGGTAATGGAGGAAAAAAGGTGGATATTGATATTGAAACCCTTGCGAGCGGCACCTATTTTCTGGAAGCAAAAGGGCCAGCTGGGGTTATTACTGAACGGTTTGTAAAAATGTAACAATTCCGCGCCTTATCGCAGGCTTTGCCCTTTCAAGAATTCGCTTTAGTGAGAATTACTGGGTTACTTTCTATCTATGCAACTAAACAATTGGTCACTTCACCATATGCCGCATAGCTCATTCAGGAATCAGCAAGTACTAATCTGTATTTTTGATCTGTTCTATCTCCTCATACAATCCCTTTAGTTTCTCCAGCATAGGATGATCAAATTCTGAATTATTCATTTCCACAAATTTCTTTTCCGGCCGTTTGGCATGATACTTGCTTCGCTCATCAATCATGGCCTTTTCTTCCGCATTTAAATCCTGTCCTATAAAAGCGGCTATGCGCTTCATCATTTCATTCAGACCCTGATTATAATTGAGTAGCAACGTATGCTTATCATTGGTTGCTATTTCAATGATGCAGTTGAAGAATTTCTCCAGCACAAGCGCCATATAATTGTCGGGGTGAAAGAACTCATCCGATGTAATATCAAAGCCATACACTTCAGGCCCGACAAAATTGGCTATGCCCTGCATACCACTACTCCTTTTATTCGATTCCAGTACCCCGGCCGGCTCCCGGTAAAGAATAATGAATGGTACATTCGGGTATAGTGCCCTGAGCCGTTGGTAATAGAGCAGGTGCCAGCTATCTGTTTTAATGAAAAGTCTGTTTTCGGCCCCGGTTCTTTTATTGCCATAAAATTGAATGGCGGCTGCGAGTAATTTATCATTGCATTGATCGATGATGCCCTGCTTGTTATTTGGCAAACGGAGTATCTGATCAAACAATGCCACTTCTGACAAGGATATAGAATTGCTCATCATGCCCAGAGCCTGGGATACCAGCGTGGAGCCACACCTCGAAACATGAAATATAAAGGCAGTAGGTGTAACCGAATCAAGGCAGGCGGCCCATTCCTGTATTAACTCCAGCGTTGTATTTACACGGTATCCTTTTGAATTCTCAGGTAAAGACAAACATTTACGGATTGTTTCATCAAAAAAAGGGTTATTAAAAGGTTTGTCGCCTGTATATAACCACTGGCACAATAAGCCATCCTGATTGCTTGTAATTTTTATCGGGATCCAGTTCTGCAGAGCATCCTTAATGCTGTTTGAGGTTTCCATGATTTTTTTAAACAGTTCCCAAAATAGAAAAATAGTTTAGCAATAGCAGCATTCTTAAATACCCTTATTACTTCTCCTTCTTTATTACCTTTGCTGCCGCAACAGTTTTTTAATTTTCCAATGTCCACATACAGTAATGCGCAGGCCATGCGCTCATTAATAAGGGCCAGCCTGCAGGCGATACTCAAAACGCCATCGGCTATATTTTTTGCTTTTGCATTCCCATTGATTTTTATACTCGTTTTCGGGTTTATGAGCAATGGTTCCTCTTTTCATATCAGCGTTGCAGCTGCACCGGGCAGCGATACTACCAATGCACTCTATACAGTACTGCGCCAGGTGCCCTCACTCAAATGGGCTGATAAAGATTCTGCCACCATCAATAAAATGCTGAAACAGGGCGATATCACAGCTACATTAGCTATTCAGAAACAACCTGAAGGAAGCAAGCCCGAATATAAGATTATGATCAATGCAGCCTCATCTGAAGTAGACAGGGCTGCACAACTGAAAAACATTCTTGCATCTATTGTTGAGAATATGGACCCCGAGATCAAAAAACGGCAGAATGACATTGTGAGTATAGATACCCATGTATCAGCAGTGCGCGATTATAAAACCATCGATTTTATTCTTCCCGGCCAGCTGAGTTTTTCGTTACTGGCATCGGGGGTATTCGGCACAGCCTTTGTATTTTTCAACCTTCGCCAGACCCTTGTACTGAAAAGGTTTTTTGCCACACCTGTGCGCAAAGAGATCATTGTACTCAGCGAGGGCATAGCCCGTATGTTGTTCCAGTTGGTAAGCGTGGTAGTGATTATCAGCATAGGCTATTTTGTTTTTGGGTTTACACTCTACAACGGCATATTTACCTTCCTTAATATATTCTTTATGTGTGCCTTATCCATAATGATTTTTATGGGCTTTGGCTTTATTGTAGGCAGCGTAGCCAAGAGCGATGCCACCATACCAATTGTATCCAATATGATTGTTATGCCCCAGATGCTGCTTTCTGGCACCTTTTTCTCAATCGATAATTTCCCGGCCTGGATGCAGCCGTTCTGCAGGGCCCTGCCGCTTTCCTTTCTCAATGATGCCCTCCGCAAAATGTCATTCGAAGGCGCCAGTATATGGACCCAGCGTGCCGACCTGCTGGCACTACTGGTATGGGGTGTAGTTATTTATGCTGTTGCAGGGAAGACGTTTAAGTGGGAATAGAAAATTTTGCTCTACTCCTAAACCTTCAATCCACTTGTCAACTTGCACACAAATTTTTGTGAATAATTGACCAATTATTACTTTTAAATTCCAACAAAGAACAAAATTTGTCTCAACTAACAATATACACCGATGGCGCAGCGCGGGGCAACCCTGGTCCGGGAGGTTATGGTGCTGTGCTGCATTGGGGAACTACGATAAAAGAAATTTCGCAGGGCTATAAGCACACTACCAATAACCGCATGGAGTTGATGGCTGTAATAGCCGCCCTGCAACTACTGAAGCGCGATAACCTGGAAATAACCATCTATACCGATTCGGCTTATATTGTTAATTCGGTTGAGAAGAAGTGGGTTTTTGGCTGGGAAAAGAAAAACTATGCAGGCAAAAAAAATGCCGATCTATGGCAGGCTTTCCTGAAATGCTACCGCAAAAACAAGATAAAATTTGTGTGGGTAAAGGGTCATGCCGACAACAAATGGAACAACCGCTGCGACGTGCTTGCCACTACCGCCGCCGATGGCCGCAACCTGCTTGAAGATACAGGATATGATGGGGGAGAGTAGGGAGAGTTTGCAGTAGGCAGTGTGCAGTTTACAGTTTACAGTTTACAGTAGATAGTTTACCTAGTTTATATAGTTGACAATAAATTTCAACCTAAACAGTAATAAAATACAGGTATAAATTTTATCGATTGTTTAGGTTAGAATTTTTTAAAAGTTGTCAAATTTACAATTAAATAATTATTTAATTGTAAACTGTAAACTCTATTGTAAATTGCCAATTGCCAACTGCTAACTGCTAACTATTCAATAATAAACTCCACCCGCCTATTCTTTAGCCTGCCTTCTTCGGTATCATTGGTCGTAATTGGCCTTTCGCCGCCATAACCAGCAGTCTTCAGCCTCCCGGTAGCTACACCATGAGCCACAAGGTATTTCTTCACAGCTATCGACCTTTTCTGTGAAAGAGTCTTATTGAACTGGGCGCTGCCTTTATTGTCAGTATGGCCGTTGATCTGGAGCTTGTAGGTCGGGTTATTCTTCATTAGTTGTACTACATTATCAAGAATCGCATACGAGCTTTTCTGAATAATATCTTTCGATGTCTCAAAATTTACACCCTCTATGGCTGCCTTAATAATTTTCTTGTCTTCTTCTTTAATTTCAGTTGCCTTAGGTTGTTCGGGCGTTGGTTCTGGAACAGGTATTTGTTTTGTAGTATCAGGCGCTGGTGGCGGCGGAGCAGGCTGTGGCGCTCTAACAGAATCAATCAGTTTTGGAGCGGCTGAGGTATCAACAGTTGGCGCGGCAACCGAATCTGCAACTCCTTCTTTATGCTTACTTCTGCGCTTCTTGGCTTTATTAGTAGCTGCAATAATCGAATCTTTTAATTCTTTATCGGCCTGGGCTGCGCTGTCCAAAGATGCCAGACTGTCTAAATTGAATTTAGCCACATTTTTATCAATAATATCGCTGAATTCAGGAACTCCCGGCCCTCCAAGTGTATCCGTATTGATACCTTTTACCGGCGGAACGTCGCCTAACTCATCCATATGCTGATACCAGGGCAACATAGTAACAATACGCTTTTCCTTACGGAACAATGGGTTCATTTTTGTTGTTGGTAGTGTAAAACCGATGCTGGCAATAACCTCACGGGTAGCCAGGTTCTGACTGGCCATACCATCATAGATCTGTAAGCCATCCATCATGGCATAATCATATTTAAAAGCCAGTTCTACATATGCATAGCGGTATAAAGTAACCCTTGCAGCAGCTTCAATCCCATAATCCCAGCCGCCCCAGGTAAGTGCAGGTCCACTCAGCGGGTTAATTGGCAGATTGCTGTGAAAATGAGGCATTACCGGGCCGATACCACCTTTGCCCAAAATATCGATAGAAATATCTGATGAATTGGCTCTATAAACCCGCCACCTTTTTACAAAGTTCAGCAGGAATAAATTAACTCCATCAAAATAGTAATAGGAACCATTTTTAATTGAAAATCTTGCTGTAGTTTGAACATTTAGTATATTTCGAACCATCCCATTGACAGAAACCACCGAACCATCAGCAATAGTATACTTTACCGGATCAAAGTTGATTTCAAGACCCAAGTCCTGCCATTCATTGAAATAATAACCAAGGCGGTAATTCATCAGCAACGGGCTGAATGCAGAATTGGTTTTATCATTTCCCTTTGCCCTATACAGGTCATAGCTGTTACCCAGTTCATCCTGAACAATGTGTATAGTGCTGTTGTTATACCATGATTTATTAAAACCTGCACTGAAATAAACAGATCCTTGTTGAGCAGCTGAATGAAAAGTACAAGCAAATAATACAAATAACATTATTAGTACTCCGTGAAGTGTATTATTTGTTCGCATAGCCATTATATGATGAGGCAAAAATAACATTTTTTATATTACAATCCACATAAAGTAATCATCATAATGTTATTAGTGGAGTGGTATGCCAGCGGCAATTGATTTGAAACTGCATTTTGGGTAGAAATATAATTTTTATAATAAAATTATATTTGTAATTAGTCTGTATTATGGTAATGAGAGTAAGCAGGATGAATTTGTGGAATTAGGTATTGAGATTGAATCTGTGGTTACTATATGTCCGTCACTGAACTTTGCAACAATAACTGATTTTGGAACCCATTTATAATAGCCTACACTATAAGGCAGGCGGTCGGCCCCAAGAACTACAGCTTCAACAGATTGATTCGGGGTGCCAGAATTTACAGTAAGATAGTTGACCTGATAGACATCAATGTTGGAAACCTGTAAGAAAAAATAATCGGCGCCAACACTTAGTGTCTGAGTCAGAGGGGTGCCATTTGTCGGAAACTGATCATTTATAGTCCAGTGATAGACGTTCCCGTATAAACCGTGAGTTGAGGCAGAGCCTGAAGCAGCAGATCCAGGTGCGCCATATACAACTGCGGTAGCTCCTGTAAGCAGATTGGCTGTTGATCCGTTAATCGAAAGATTGATGGTAGTATAAGTACTGTTCTGGTAATATATGCCAATCAACTCACAATGCTGCCCCGAGAAACCAGTGGCACAGGAGCAGTTACCATTAACGCATGTACCCCCATTATTGCAGGAAACGCCTGCGCATTTACTTTTCGAACAGGATTCAAAAAACACAACAGAAAAAGCAACTAAAGTAATAATAGCTGCCAGCGATATTAGTTTGAATTGCTTCATTTTAAAGTATTTTTCAGCGAGTCTGCAACCCATTTGTCACTTATCTGTTTTGAAAGGGATGTAGCCCAGTTAATGATCATCTGTTTTTCGCGGTCGGTAAGTTTGGCATCTTTGTGAATCCACGTATAGCTATCCAGGGGCATTCCGCCTTCCTCCACTTCCCTGGCTATTTTTCTGAGCTTTTTTGCCTGCTTGGGTGGGGTACGTTTACCATATTCCGAAAAGTTGAGTTCTTTTTTACCTTCGTTAATATGATCATTCAGCCACCATGCCACCGGCTGAATATTATTGTACCATGGGTATTTGGTATTATTGCTATGGCAGTCGTAACAAGCCTTTTGCAGCACCTGGTTTACACTGTCGGGAATTGGGTACATGGTATTCATATCTTGCGCCGAAACAGTGGCATTTATATTTTTTTCCGGATGAATAAACTGGATAACAACCAATATTACCAGCAATGCTATCATCACCCTTTTTACGATACTTTTTATTTTATCTTTTGTCATAGCGCACAAATTAACGAATCCTGCTAAAAAACTTTGTTATTTTATTAAGTACATCCCTCTAAGTAACAGCTATCAATGAATCTCTGAGAGGTATTTAATCTCGTTTATTTTTTTCTTTTTGCCACCTTTTCCATATTCTTTTGATCCGGTCTCATTATCCATTAATTCAAGAACCGGTACCATTCTTATCTGACCCCTTACCAGGCCACAGCGGATATAATATACCGATCCAGTTTGCACATTCAGCTTCAGGGTTGTTTTTTGTTCGGTTTCTGCCCACAAGTTTACAGGGCCCTGTTTATATATTTTCACTGAGTCCCTTGATTTACTTTTTATGCGGCAGATAACCGAATCATTATCCATGTGCAGATTATAGGCTGCTTGCAAGGCAAGTGTATCTCCAAGCCGGTAAATACACAATAAAGCATAGTTGTGTTTTTGAGTATCTGCACTAGTGGTATTTTCCGGCAAGGCACGTTTATAATCAGGCATTTCCTTTATGTAATAAACATCTGCTTCAATTTTATAGCATTTACTGATAAATACAGGATCAATCAGTTTGGTGATTATAACCAGATTGCCACCCATTTTAAGCGCTTTTTCCTTGGCAGTATTAATGAGCTCTTTATAGTCGCAATCAGTTGCAGTTGAGTTGTTGCCTACTTTAATAGTTCCAAGGTTTTTAGCATCAGCAGGAACCTGCATTTTAATGGGAAGTACAATAACACTTTCGTCATTATTTTGACCAAAGGTAATAATGGGTAAAAGGGATAATAGAAGGATTAAGATATACCGTGCCAGGTTCATAATATGAAAATAAAGAAAGAAAATTTATACCCGATTATTCAATTACAGATCAAATTGATAACTTTAAAGAACAGAGTTATCGATTATGAAACCTACCAGCAAAAAAATCAATAAAGAATGGCATGAAGCCCATCCAATGCCGGAAAAAGCCACAATTGCACAACGAATTGAATGGCATCTGGAACATGTGAAAAATTGCAATTGCCGCCCTATGCCTGAAAAATTGAAAATGCAAATGAATGAACATGGTTATAAATAACCATAGCCAGCAGTATTATTTGGTATCCAGAATCATTGGTGTACTGCCTTTGCCCATGATAATCATTTTAGCATTGGTTGATGCTGCCAGTTCTTTCATAGTTTTGATTTGTTCATACTGAAGTTGTTTATCGGTAAGGCTTTCGCTGATGATGCGCTGATAGTCGGCTATACCCTGTGCTTCTACTCTTTTACGGTCGGCCTCCTGGCGCTCCTTCTGCAAAACGAACTGCATTTTCTGTGCTTCCTGCTCGGCGTTAATTTTTGATTCAATGGCGTTTTTTACGGAAGTGGGGAGTGCAATATTCCTGATGAGAAGGTTCTCCAACAACAAGCCTCGTTTTCTGAATTCATCTTCAATTGATTTATAAATACGTGCCTGAAACTCATCTCTTTTTGTAGAGTAAAGCGACACTGCATCATAGTAAACTGCATTGTCCCTGATTTTGGTACGGGAGATAGGTCGTACAATTTTGTCTTTAAAATCGAGGCCTGTTTCATTTAAAAGGGTCGGCGCATCTTTAGGCACTACGCGGTAAAGAACAGTAAGGTCAATTGTTACTTCGAGGCCATCGGCACTGAGCACCCTGATTGCGTCATCGCCCAGTTTGTCACCTTCATTATGAACGCCGCTCATGGTATAATTGAGTGTCCGGGTTTCTACCTGCACTACATCTACTAATGGATTTATAATGTGTAATCCACTGTAAAGAACGTCAGATTGTACATGGCCATATAATTTCTGAATGCCGATATTGCCTGCATCAACCTGAACAATGGATGCCATTAAAATACCTACAATGATCAGGATACCCCCAATTCCCATAGCCGGCTTGCCGAAGATCTGAATCTTGTCATTGACTTTTGACAGTATGCGTCCGGCTATTAAAATAATAATGCCAATAATAAAAAAGCCCATAATTTTGATTTGAACTGCAAAAGTATATGGTTTATCTGGTTTCTATAAGAATGATTTCCTTAATTTTATAACCTATGAACAATAAGCAAAAGATAGCGGTTGCTCTGTTTTCTGGTTTATCAGCATTTATTACGATTCCGGCCCTAGCCCAGGAGGGAATTGATTCTGTTACAAATCAAAGGGTATTTGATTCCTTATCCAATTGTGCCAATAAGGGTAATGTGGGTTGTAAAGTTGAATTAGGTCAGGCTTATTCCAGAAGCAAGGATTATATGAATGCCATGAGCTGGTTTGTAGAAGCTGCAAATGAAGGAAATACTGATGCTGAATGCAATATCGGGGTTTTGTATGAGAATGGTTTAGGTATTCCTAAAGATATCAGTAAGGCAATTCTGTGGTTTACAAAAAGCGCCCAGCATGGCAATGTTATATGCCAGTGCAGGCTGGGAAATCTTTATGAAACCGAACTGGGAGAGCACCATGCCTATACCGATGCATTAAAATGGTATAAACTGGCTTCAGACAGCGGAAATGTAAGTGCAATGATCAGTGTAGCCAGGATGTATGAAGCAGGGATGGGAGTAATGAAAGATTACGATGTTGCAGCTAATTATCTGCGTAAGGCAACAGCGCAAAATAGTGGCCTCGCTGAAGGCAGAATGGGTTGGTATTATGAGCATGGATTGATTTCTGACCCGGACACAGTGGAAGCTGTAAAATGGTATCGCCGTTCTGCAGAACATGGAGATGGGTCGGGCGAGAATAACCTTGGAAGGATGTATTATTTTGGTTATGGCGGGTTGAAAGTTAATTATAATGAGGCGGTAAAATGGTTTAAAAAGGCAGCCGATGTTGGTAACCTGCTTGCATTTTATGTTCTTGGCCAGATATATGAGGCTGGCGTTGGAGACACAAAACAGGATAGCGCTGCTGCATTTCATATGTTTAGTTATGGCGCAGAAGGAGGGCATCCGGCATCACAATATAAAACAGGAACCTATTATGAGAACGGCAGAGTAGTGCCCAAAAATGATAGTATTGCCGCTGCCTGGTATACTAAAGCACAGGCAAATGGAAATATGCGTGCTGCTGGCAGCCTGGGAAAAATGCTATGGGAGGGCAGGGGATTAACAAAGGACAAAGAAAAGGGCAAGATATATCTGCAGGTGGCTGCTGGCAGCGGACTTGAAGAGTATAGAGAATATATGGAGCGTAAGGGAATAAAGTGATCACATCTTTTAATTAATGTTTCTGTACTTAGACAAAAATAAACGATGTACAGGTAGTACATTTGTCCGATAATTTTTTAAATGGAAATGACAACTGCGGAAAAAGCCGGATGCATTATTGCCATAGTGATTCAACTTGGGGTAATCATTTATTTTATAAGGCGTGGCAGGAGATTAAGAAAAGAATCTTTAAAGCCTGAAGCATCTCCTGATACTTATGAAGGTATGAGAAATCTGGCTCTAAAGGTTACTGCCGACCATTTAAAGTTAACTGTTCCGGGAAATACAACCTTGGTTTTCGGGGTTGTTATGGACTGGAATTTAAATGAATCAGTAATGACCCTGGCGGCCTTTGTAACGGGTGCGGCCAACCTGTATTTAAGTACGGGAGAAGGTTTTAGTGGAGGGGGCAAAGATCCCAGGGTAGGGGAAGCGGCTGCAACATTTGTGGCTTCATCGCAGGAGTTTCTGGGGCGGGCTATGCCAGTAACCACAACAGATCTGCCACCAAAAGGTTGTATCCGGTTTTACCTGATGACCAATAAGGGTTTATTTGCAGCCCAGGAGCTGATGGAGCATTTTGAAGATGCCTCTTCGCCATGGCTCCGGCTTTTTGAATCTGGTAGTGAGGTAATTACTGAGATAAGAAGTAGCCGAAATGTATTGATTCCTGAATAGTTTATTACAACATTAGTTTATGGTCAGGAAAGCGCAGATTGAAGACCTGGAAGCCATTACGGAAATTTATAACCAGGCAATCGATGCCCGGTTTCAGACCTGCTATACTGAACGGCTGAAAGTTGAGGACAGGCTTGACTGGTTTTATCAACATCAGGGTGACTCCCTCCCTTTATTCGTAATTGAAATGGATGGCAGGGTAGCGGGATGGTTGAGTGTGAGCCCATACAGGCAGGGCCGCAATGCATTAAAGTATGCCGTAGAGATCAGTTATTTCCTTGACCGGAATTATCAGCAAAAAGGATTAGGAACTAAGTTGCTGGATTATGCCATTGCCCGGTGCTCAGAGCTGGGATTTAAAACCCTGCTGGCTATTTTGATCGACAGAAATATTGCCAGTACAAAGCTGCTCGAAAAATTCGGTTTTGAACTATGGGGCGTTCTTCCCGACATTGCTGAATTTGATGGAGTGCTTTGCGGGCAATATTATTTTGGACTGAGGTTACAGAATTGACTTTCTGTGAATCAATGATTATTCACACTGTACATTTACCATGTCTCCAATGTGGTCGTAAAGGAACATAACTCTGGTCGATTTGCCGTCTTCATGCAGTTTTTCACGGAAGGTGAAATCGGCCATGGCGCATTTGCCACTGTTCATAACTGCATATAGTTCCAGGTGAATTTCACGGGCCATCAGGTTTCCTTCTTCATCGTAGAAATTTTTCCAGTGATCGGAGATGATCTTTGCTTTCCAGAATTCTTCGGGCCAGTGGTATTCCCTGGCTTTTTTATTGGCCAGCCTTAATGCTTCGCGCTCCACATCAGCATCTTTCATGCCGCGTATTATGTTGCTGAAGCGGGCCTGGTTCTGGGCAAATGAAGTAACCGAAAGCAGAAGCAGGAAAAGAATGAATAAGTACCGGGGCATGGAATTGTTTTTTCAAAGATAAATAACGAGCAGGGAAAAATCAGTAGTAGACAAATTAATAGCGCCTTATTTATTTACGGTTTATTTGACTGGTGATTGTTGTATCTGTAATCTTATCATCCTCGGCTAATAAAAATGCTTTACTGAGTATAATAGATAGGCCGGTATCGCCCTCAAACGGAAGGTATAAAGAATCGTGAGACGGTTTTGACCTGTCGGGAACAATACATAAATACTGGTCGTTAGGTTCCATTAAAATGTTTGTACTACCTATATGGATTTTATAAGTCCTCAATTTGCCTTTTATTATCAGAAATTTATCTTGAATGGAAGAAATACCTGCAATTCTCAATTTAGGCAAAAGGCGTTGAAGTACCTCTTTCCTTGTTTTTGCTATTTCCGATAAATCGCCGAAAGAATAAGATTGCCAGTAATCGCGGTAGGCAGGTAGCCCTCCGTTATCCCTCCAGTTAGGATCATTACCAACACTTGCTACTCCAACAAACAAATCCACATCCCTCATTATTTCAGAGAAAATAACTTTCGGTACTTCTGTCATTTGCAAAGGATCAGTACAGCTATCAGAAATAAAACGAACCTGGTCTGTAGCTACATAATTCCAGATACCGGCATCATTGTAAGCATCCTCCGCATTAATTTCTTCAATCCAGAATTCTGCCCTGAGTCCGAATTCAGGTATTGAAATGGATGCCTTACTATTATCCATTCCGTTATCGAAAGCCCCCATCAAAGTATATTTCCAGCCCCTGATATTAGCCAGTGAATTGAACTGATGTTGTTTTACAATGTGAGCGGCCATTCTGTTACTGTAGGTGCGGGTATTTATTTCCGCATCTGTAAGAATATATACTTCCCGGAAAACTTGTTTTACAGGCTGCTGCACTGATTTTTGTATTAAAAAGTTCCTCCAGTTTTTAATCTCTTCAGTAGTGCTGTGAACAGGATGCCATAAAGTAACTATTGTATTTTCTTTGTTTAATTCGACTGTATGATCATTAATATCCCGCCATTCACCATTTAACCAGATGCAGTTGGTGCTCTTTTCAGATTCCATAAATGTCCATACAAGTTTCCTTGCAATAAACGAAATGAGGCCATGAGAAAAGTAAAATTCATCAAATTTTTCATAGGACAGTTTCCTGTCCATTTTTAGCATTCTGTCAATGCGGTCGCGCTGGGCGGTAGTACTGAGTTCAATTTGTTTGGTTTGCAGTTTAAGTTTCTTCAGTTTTTCACCAAACTTTTCTTTTACAACCGTTGGTACAGATTTTATAAGGGTACCATCATTTTTAATCCATGATACATTTGTTTTGCCAATGCCGCAAATCTCTATTTTCGCGGAAAAATCACCAATTGAGAGTTCTGTTTTTCCATCAATTAAATCATAATCATCAGAAGCCAGATCTTCAATTTCAGCAATTGAAATACCCAGGTTTTTTGCAGCAACTGAGAGATAAGAATCAATGATTTTCCTTGTATTATTTTGCTTTATCCTTAACTTTAAACGGGATAAATGTCCGATACCATCCAATCCTCTTGTCTCAGATAATACATAAAGACAAGCATTGCCTAATCCTGCGGCGGCAGGGCCTTTACCGGGTATTTTCCGGTACGCCCTTTCAGCAAGTGAGGCAATATTGAATATAGTTGCTTTGTCATAAAAATTGATACACAACCAGATAAGCGGTTTTATAGTATCGAGGTTATTGGGGGATATAAATTCATAATAAATTTCAGTGTACTCCGTGTTTTTATATTTTCGCAAAACCCTATGCTCTTTTTCTTTAAACTTTATGATGAAATCTATCCATAAGTTTAATACTTTTTTAAATTTATCTGCACCAATTTCTTTATAAATATTTTTTCCATCTTCAAGGAATTTGTCAGAAGGCTTTGCTCCCGAAGTTTTTTTGCAAATTCCGATTAATTTGAACCAGTATTGTCTTTCCTGATCAGTTACATCTTTAATAAATTGGTTGGTATATGCTCCAAAATCATCTTCAAGAAAATAGGATGGATTTATGGCATCTGATATGTTTTTAGACGAAAAAATCAAATTCCCAACCCTGTCAATAAGTTTAATTCTGTCTTTCTCATTTCCAGAAAGTGGGGGCATTCTCAATGCCTCATCAAGAGCTGTTAATAGAGATTGTTGTTTTGCATTTATTTGTGTATTCTTTAATTTTTTCTCAATCAATAATATTAATTGATTTACAGGCCATTGCATAATTGCAATTTTATGATTGTATTTTTTTAGTGAGGACATTACTAAGAAAATGGACCCAATCTGATCATCGGTGAATTCAAGTTTCGTTCTGAAAAGGTGATTGATAAAATCTTCCCTTATTTCACTGAGGTAATAATTATTATCGGAGGTTAAATAGGAAGTTCTGTTATAATGGTATTTATGTATTTTTTCTATTGAATCAATGATAAATAAAGCTTTTTGGTCATTATTTAAAGTGAGAATTTTATCTGTAAATACACTGTTTTCATTTGGTTTGGAGCCCCAGTAATATTTATGTTTTGATAAAATTTCTTTTAAAGCATCTTCAACAAGATCATCGAAATTGACATCTTTTGTTTGCTGCTTTGGTATTATATTTTTCTTGAAAAAATCTATAAGTCCCATATTATCCGCCTACTAATGGAGTGAGTTTTACAAAACTAATTTCTGAATCCCTTGTAATAAAAACCTCATCTTCGAGTGTTGTCGCCTGCTTATAATCTATAAGAATGAAAAATGCATTTTTCTGAAAAGCCTCACAAGCCACATAGAATTGCTTTTCCGGATCAATCTTTTTTTTGTCTTTTAATCTGAAACCATTTAGTGTGATTTCAGCCTCTGTAGGTTGTACCAACCCATTGAAATATTCGGGTAAAGAATTATTGTATTTTTCAACTTCTTTATAAACCCTGGCCTGAATTATATCCTGAACTTTTAGGAATTCAGACTCCAGTGTCAACATTATTTCATTTAAAACGTTACCAGAGAATGTTTCATCTTTAATGTTTAAGTCGATTTTACTCATAAGGGCAAATTGGTTTTATGAATGCAAGAACTATATGCAAATGCTTTGGAATACAGTAATAATAAAATTCAATTAACTATCGCTGAACTAATCAAAAATAAAATAAATCAGCAGACGTAATTAATTTGTAATTTTGATTCATTACACATCAGTTGATTCAATAAAAGTAATGTGTATTTGCGATAATGAAAAAAATATTGTTTCTATTCCCATTTTTTATTATTGCTTTTGGTATTTCAAATGCCCAGCTCCCCAATGGCTCAACTATTCCAGATTTTACATTTACCGATATCCATGGGGTTACTCAAAACCTGTATACCTATCTTAACCAGGGGAAATTTGTTGCTCTGGATATTTCTACTACTTGGTGCGAGCCTTGCTGGAATTATCACACTAGTGGGGTGATGGATAGTTTATTCAGTTTGCATGATACACCGGGAGATGCAAAATGGAAAGTGTTGTTCATGGAAGGGGATGGGGGCACTGATTCGGCTGATGTGTATGGCATCGGCTCCAGCACCCAGGGCAATTGGGCGGCAGGAACTCTTTTCCCGATTATGAACCCGCCATCAGGTATTGCTTTAAATGATTTTATCTCCGGTTATGATGTTACCTTTTTTCCGACGTTTTATATGATTTGCCCCAATAAAAAAGTATACCAGGATTTCTTAAACGGACCCAATAAACCGGATGTGAAATCGTGGGAAGCTGAAGCAAATCAATATTGCGCTACAGCCGGCTTTGATAATATTAAAGATACCAACCCTTTTACCATATACCCTAATCCGGCATATGGAGTTGTGCACCTTTATTTTTCGCTTAATTCACTGAGATCAATGAAACTTGCAGTCAGGGACCTTGCCGGCCAAATACTTAGGGAGAAGGATTTCGGGTATTTAAGTCCGGGCGACCAATCATTGGTTGTTGACGTCAGTGAATTGAACCCCGGAATCTATTTTTTCGAATTGTCGGATGACGAGAGCAGGGTTGTTTATAAGAAAGTAGTAATCCAATAGGTTAATAAGAATCAACCTATTGGATTTGAAATTTACTGAACAATCAATTTGGAGTAATAAGTTTTCCCTGCCTCATCGGTCATGACAAAATAATATCCGCCTTTAGCAACATTTTTTAAGGAAAAATCAGCCCGGTCATTATTGACTGATGGTTTCAATTCGATATTTCTTCCGGTAATTTCTGTAAGGTGACAATCAATTATGTTGCCAATGTTTTTCAGAGAAACTGAAAATGCGTCTTTAGCAGGGTTAGGATAAATATCAATTAATTGCTTCACTGCCACAGGCGCAACAGAAGTTGTAACCAGATAAGTACCTTTAACATACATTACATTACCTGTATTGTCGTCTTCCCATACTATGTGCACCACACCCGGAGCCATAGCAATATCTGCGTTCATAACACCAGTACCATAAGCGCCTGGTACTGCTTTGCGGCCTGGAAAACCAGAAGCAATATTATTGGTAAACGAATATTCAATTGAATCACCGGCTGTTGTTTTTTGAAGCCATACAACCGCTGATGCGTTGCCGGAATTGGCTATGCGCGGATAGTTCTGAGAATTAAGTCCGGCAAATGATCCTGTGATAGCCGATGTGGATGAAGACATGCCACTGATTGACGACTTGCTCAGGTATACCATAGCAGTACCGCTTGCGCTGCTCATAAAAACAGTATAAATGCTGTCTCCCGAAACATAACCATCAGGGCCGCTTGCCGGACAGGAGCTAATGTTCCAATTGGTATTATCAACCTGCATTAAACCAGCTCCGGGAAAAGTAATGCCTCCATCGGGAGAAATTCCAGCCCATATATCCCTGATATTGCTCAGGTTATTACGGAACAACATAATGGCTTTTGTGCCAGCAGAAATAATAGTAGCGGGGCAACAATCGCAAACTACGCCAGTGCTGCCACTGGCCTGCACCTCAGAAGAGAAAGTTAAGCCATAATCTGCTGATCTGGCTACTACATAATGTGCCCAGGTATTCAGTGAACTTGAATTGAATTTCATAAAAGCAACCAACGGATTGCCATTAGATGTAGTAGTAACAATTGGGAAACGGGAGGTGTTTGTATCAATATTATCAATCCTTACCGGTGCCGAAAATGTCATTCCTCCATCGTATGAATGAACGAGGTAGTCGTAAGCTGAAGGTACATTCTCAGGTGTAACTTTCATGGTTGCATAAACGGTGTCGCCAAAGGAAGCCAGGTCTGGTCCGGCCCAATATTGCGAAAAAACAGTAAGCGATCCACTTATAGTAGTAGGTCCGGTAAAAGTGGTGCCGGTCCATCTGGAAAAATAGGCCCGGGTATTGGTTTTACCCCACAGTATCATGGGATTGCCTGCTCTGTTGAGTGCAATTCGAGGATGCAGGTTGCTACCTGAACCTGAATATACAGTTACAGGTGTTGACCAGGTAATCTGAGAATAGCTCTGTAGACAGCAGCTTAAAAACAACAGGGTGGTAACTAATTTTTTCATGAAAGTATTTTTACTGTGAAAGTAGGGTTATAAAGCCCATCTAACTGCATTTTTGCAATTATTTCTACGAAATAAGTGGCTCCA
>CAIVEH010000023.1 GCA_903904855.1 uncultured Bacteroidota bacterium
ATTTTTTGTGCACTTTGTGTATCCTTGGTGCCCCTTGTGGTAAAATACCTTCTTTAATTTTTAGAATAAGTGGTTTCATATGTACAAAATAATTCAAACTGTGTTTGCCATCGGTTTCCCAATCCTACAAAGAATGGGATAACATGAGATAATAGTAAATTAATTTATATTAGCCACCAGCAAGGGTTTCAGCTATCACCATTATCCCATTGCTTTTTTTTAAGAACATGGGATATGCTCTGTTCTGAGTACTTAGTAGTAAAGTAGCGTGAGTTCGATGGGTTAATTCCTTTTTAAACGCTTATCATTATTGGTTCTATGTAAATCCTGAAGGGATTAAATGTTTATAGTAATCAAATAGGATGTTCCGCCGATGCTGAAGGCATCGCATGTATTGATGCAAAATAGATGCGGTACAATCGATTACTAATCAGACATATTAGCTGCTAAGGGTCGTTAAAGCATGAAATTTTCTAGTAAAAATTATAAAACGTTGATAATGAATAATTTGTGATTTTAAAATCTGCAAAAAGACGCAATTTTCGCCAAAAAGACGCAATTTTTTGAAGAAAACACGCAACTTTTTGCAGTAAAGACGCAAAAAAGACGCAGTTTTTTTGCAGTAAAGACGCAATTTTTAGCGGCCTTAAATAAAATAGGATTAAGGTAAATTTATTATGTAAGCCCATCAAATCTTCTCCATCAGATTCATCTGCAGCCACCCAATCCGGCCATCGGGCAGGCGCACCTCGGCCCACATGTCTTTAGTGTCGAGGATTTTAACGGTTGTTCCTTCGGGTATATTGGTAATCGGTCGGCCCTTAAGGGTGGGGGGCATAAGCGGTACGTCGTTGAACATCACCACCGCTCCGTTGTATTGCTGCTTGTTTTTGGAGGAGAAAAATGCCAGCACCAGGAAGGAAATACATACCAGCCACAGTATGCCTAACAGCTGCACGGGTAAAAATTTCACAGATGCGCTGTTGAACCTGCGGACAATCATAGCGATGATTATGAGGCAAAATGGTATCAGGGCGCCAATAGACCATAAAGTTGATTTGCCGGCCTCTGTAAGCGAGTCCCACCACTGAATAAAAAAGATGTCTTTGCTGTAAGGGATGCTATTGGCAATGCGGCCCCGGGCAAGGGCAAGGTTCTCCTTAGCATCTTTATAGTGCGGATCGAACCTCAGGGCGCGCTCATAATTCAGTATGGAGTTGGCTACCTTATTGAGCCGGTAGTAGGTGTTGCCCAGGTTGTAATAAATCTCGGGGTTCTGTGGCTTGGCCGCAGCAATCTGCTGGTAATAGACCAATGCACTGTCGTATTGTTTCTGCTGGTAAAAGGTATTTCCCTTATCCCACAATTGCGTATAACCGACGATTGCAAGGGAATGCAATGCGCTCAAAAGGAGGGCTATGAAAACAGGAACTATCTTATTCATGATTTAAATACGTCTTCAAGGTCACTGATCACTTTTATAGCCTCTTCGTAGGTATGCGCCATTTGTTTTGAACCGCCTGAAGCATATAGAGAGGTTTCGCATTCCCAGATTACATTATCCATACTTTTCTGAACAGTAACCGGCACATTTTTCAGCAGTAAAGCTTCTTTAGCGGTATCGTGCGAAAGTGATGAAAGAGGGATATTTAATTTGTCGCTGAGATACAGCCAGATAGCTTTTGAGATCTCTTCGTAAAACGGACCGGCGCTGTTTTGCTGGAGGTATTTCTTAGCCAGTGCCAGGCGCTGTAAAGCAATCTTATTGGCACGTTTCCTTCTGAGCAATACAGTATCTTTCGACAGTTCTTCATCCTTCTTTTTCCAGGCTATGAGGCCAATAAAGGTGAGTAACGGAAAAGCATACATAGACCAGTAAGTGCCCGTGAACATTAATGGGCTGCTCTGAGGTATTATTTTCAGTAGGGGTTGCCTGGCTATATCATGAATGTCTTTCAGCGCCAGGTTATTATTGCCTGCCTGTGCCGGTGCATAATGTTTGCCGGGCTTTACATGCAGTTTTATAGGTTGTGTATGTTCGGTAACATAAGCGCCGGTCTGCGGATTAAAGCATGTGAAATTGATACCGGGAATATCGTATTCGCCGGGAGTCTGGGGCGTGATTACATATTTAATGATCTTAGAGCCGCTGATGGTGGTACTGCGTCCGGTTACTGTATCGGTAATAACAGGGTCGTAGGTGGTGAGGCCATTTGGCAGGTCCATTTTCGGGGCTTCAATCAGCTTCAGGTTACCGCTGCCAGTTATGTTTAAAGTAAGGGTGGCTACATCATCGGTGGTAAGATCCTGTTTGTCAATTTTATTGTTGATTGTAAAACTGCCAACAGCGCCACCATAATCTGCAGGTTTATTTTTATCGGGCAGGGCAGTAACGGTAATTTTAACAGGCTCACTCTTGATGTTTACCTTAACATCTTTATAAGCCATAGTGTTAAAGAAGCTGTTGTTGAAGAACGGATCATTCATCATGAGCGACCCTCCATATATATCAGACATTTTCCTTTTTACCTGCTGCACTATACGTGCCACACCCTTTGCTTCGGCGGCATCGAGCTCCAGAGTGCCGGCCTGCTGCGGGAATAAGGCCGATTTCTTAAGCAGGAAGACCTGGTATTTTTTGCCATCCAGAATTTCTTCAGTTGGTTTAGCCTGCTTTGGTATATCGAAATCCTGGGTCCAGAATCCATTCAGGGACGGCAGCTTTGAAATGCCTACCTGCATTGGTATCCTTGAATATAATTTATAACTGGTGGTTATCTGCTCACCCACATGAACTTTGCTTTTATCAACCACCACTCTGATAAAGAGGTCTTTTTTTATCTCATTATCATTTACTTCGGCCTCGGGCTGCTGTTGCTGCTGGGGTTGCTGTTGTTGTTGCTGAGGGCGCCTTTGTTGCTGCATCTGCTGCATTGCCTGCATCTGTTGCTGCTGCATCTGCTGCATGTGCTGCATCATAGCCATCAGGTCATCGTCCTGGCCGCCAAAAGGGTCGTTGCGGTTGGGCCTTTGCTGCACAGTGCCGGGTATTACCTGGATGGTAATGGAGTTGGACTGATAGGTATGCCCCGCAGCATCTTTAGCCGTAATAGGCGGGATAGTAAATGTACCCTGTTGTTTGGGCTGGATAACATAGGTAACAGTGATAGCCTGTGATTGCACCATATGGTTGCCGGAAATGGACATATTGGTACTGGAAGACTGAAAGGGGCCCTGCACAATCGCAAAATCGGATGTAGCAGGCCTTGAAACAGATTGCAGGTTCTGCGCATCACGGATGGTATACTGAATCTGTACCTGGTCTTTTGTGCCGATCTTATTAGCGCCAGCTTCGGCAGTAAAAACAACGTTTTGTGCCAAGCCAGAGCAAGCACTTAATATAAATAGGATAAGTATATTATAACGCCACATATTTTTAAATGCGATTCCTAACAGGTTTCCACAAAATTACTTTGAATGGAGGATGGACAGGGTTAAAACTACGTTAAAAAGTTTCATTATAGATCACCTTTAACAGGCCTCATAATTATGGTATCTACATTGGCCTGGGGCGACAAAAGCCAGGAGCTATACAGCATAGCCGCCACATCGGCCGATTCCATTATTCTTTCGGGTTCTACACCACTGCCTTCCCACGATGGGGTATAGGTGGCTCCGGGGCAAAGGGAGGTAACTTTGATATTAAAAGGACGTAATTCTTCCCTGAGGTTTTCGGAGAATCCCAGTAATGCATATTTAGATATACTGTATGCTCCGCCATTGGGGTAAGCCTTAAGGCTGGCAACCGAACACATGTTGAAAATATGGCCAGCTTTATTGCGTATAAAAATGGGTAATAATTTCCGGGTAAGCCAATAGGCGCTGTAAAGGTTGGTGCCAATTAATGTTTCCAGCAGGCCTTCAGGTTCGTCGGCCAGATTGCCCGGCAGATAGGTTCCTGCATTGTTGACAAGTAAATCTATAGAAGGGAATTCGTTAAGTACGAAATCTCCAAAAGCATACACCTCTTCTTTTTTGCTCAGGTCGGTAGCCCTGAAAATTATTTGCCTGCCAGGGAATTGCTGTTGCCAGGCGGCAACATTGCCAGAGAGCTTGTCCTGGTTCCTGGCACATACCGCAACAGAAAAACCTTCTTTCAATAGTTTTTCAGCAATCACCTTCCCCATACCCTGAGAAGCACCTGTAACAACGGCGTAAGGCATAATTTATCTGGCTTAAGTGGGGCAAATTACATTGATTTGCATAAAACATCAAAGATTGAGTAAACAAACAAGGGTGGTGCTGAACTGGAGTTCGGGCAAAGACGCTGCCTTGGCCTACCATTTATTATCTCAGCAGAAAGATTTATTAGTCGAATACCTGCTTACCACGCTTAGTGAAGAACACGAAAGGGTTTTTATGCATGGCATACGAGAGCAACTGTTGGATATACAGGCAGAAAGAATGAACCTGCCACTGATAAAAGTGATATTGCCAGCCAGCCCTGATGACAGGATTTACAATGAGGCAATGCAAGAAACTTTCGGCAAGCTAAATGAAAAAGGCATATCGGTTTCGGCTTATGGCGATATATTTCTTGAAGATTTGCGCCAGTACAGGGAAAACCAACTGGAGCAGGCAGGAGTTAAAGCTATATTCCCGCTATGGAAAAAAGATACGAGGGAACTTGTAAGCATGGTTGAAAACTCGGGAATTGAAGCCATTATAGTATGTGTGAATGAGCAATACCTTGGGAAGGAATTTCTGGGCAAAAAGATTAATTCAGATTTTCTGAACACGTTGCCAGCAAATGTAGATCCCTGCGGTGAAAACGGGGAGTTTCATACCTTTGTTTATAATGCCCCTTTTTTCAAGGAACCTATTAATATTGTTACCGGTGAAATTGTGCATAAAACATATGACACTGGCGACGGGAAAAAATGGGATACGGGGTTTTATTTTATGGATGTGACTATTTAGTTGCTATACATAAAAACATACCCTATGATTTTATTTTAAATTAAACAATACACCAAGAAAAATAACCTATCGAAAAATCAGATATCAACTTAAAAATGTCAGATTCAAATTCAACAATAATCTTAGCAATAGAATCATCCTGCGATGAAACCAGTGCCGCAATCATCAGAGATGGAAAGGTATTAAGTAACACTATTGCTACGCAAAAAGTGCATGAGCGATACGGCGGGGTAGTGCCCGAACTGGCTTCCAGGGCGCATATGCAGAATATTGTTCCGGTGGTTGATGTGGCTATTAAAGATGCTGGGATAACCAAAGAAGAGATTACCGCAGTGGCTTTTACACAAGCTCCGGGTTTGATAGGTTCTTTATTGGTAGGGGCATGTTTTGCTAAGTCATTTGCGCAGGCCAGAGGGTTGCCACTGATCGCTGTTCACCATATGCAGGCCCATGTGCTGGCGCACTTTATAGAATCAAAGCCTGAATTTCCGTTTTTGTGCCTGACGGTATCTGGCGGGCATACGCAGATAGTGCTTTGCCGGGATTACCTGGATATGGAAGTGCTGGGTGAAACAATAGATGACGCAGCTGGAGAGGCTTTTGATAAAGTTGCAAAGATGCTGGGGTTGCCTTATCCGGGTGGGCCGCTTGTAGATAAGTATGCGCAGGAAGGTGATCCGTTAAAGTTTAAGTTCCCGATGTCGGAGATGAAAAATTATGAATTCAGTTTCAGTGGTATTAAAACCTCCGTGCTCTATTTTTTGCAGGCACAGAAAAAGCTTGATCCTCAGTTTATTGAAAACAATCTGAAGGATATCTGTGCATCGGTGCAATATACGCTGGTGAATATGCTGATGAATAAGCTGAAGAAAGCAGCAAGGGAATTGAATATTAAACACATCGGCATTGCGGGTGGCGTATCGGCTAACAGTGGTTTAAGAAAAGCCATTAAGGAAACTGGGGAAAAATTGGGTTGGCAGGTGTATATTCCAAAGTTTGAATATTGTACTGATAATGCAGCAATGATAGGTATTACAGGTTATCATAAATACCTCAAGAGGCAGTTTACAGATTTGGCTATAACTCCATCAGCAAGGGCTTCATGGAGTATTGTTTAGATGATATTGCATATAAACTTTCGACTTATGACTCACGACCTACGACTAAAATAAATGAGTAACTCCTGGTTTCAGTTTAAGCAGTTCAGAATTAATCAGGACAAATGTGCCATGAAAGTAACCACAGATGCCTGCATTCTCGGGGCATGGACGCCTCTAAAGCCCGAGGTGAAAAATGTAATGGATATAGGAACCGGAACCGGATTGCTTTCGCTGATGCTGGCGCAGAGAAATCCGGGAATTAGGATAGATGCAATTGAGATTGATAATACAGCCAAGGGACAGGCATCTGAAAATGTGAAAAACAGCGTATGGGAGGATAGAATCAATGTAATTGAAGCAGATGCTAAAGAGTATTGCTCAGATAATAAATATGATCTGATTATTTCAAATCCACCGTTTTTTAACAATAGTTTACTTAGTAGAAAAGAGTCTGAAAACCGCGCCAGGCATACAAAATCGATATCTTATTCAGATTTGCTAAAAGCGATAGAGGTCAATTTAAGTGATACGGGTTATGCCTCTGTTTTGCTGCCCTGTCCTGAATACTTTCAATTTTATGAATTGATGGTTGAGGCTGGGTTATATGAATCCAGAAAGCTGCAGATAAAGCATACTAGGCATTCGGAAGCTAAGAGGGTAGTAACTGTTTTTGGTAAAGCAAAACCCAATGAATCATTCTTCAGTGAATTAGTGATAAAAGAGGATGATCAGAATTATACATCAGCTTTTAAAGAGTTGCTTGCTCCTTTTTATTTATATCTGTAGCAGCTATCTTTTTCTTTTTCGGCATAAACAGGAAGTAGACGCATATGAGTATCCATTCTCCCCAGGCAAGGTAAAAGCCAGCATGAAATCGACTGCCAAGCAAATGATGGGAGAAGTCGGTAGTGAAATCATCATAGGTGAGGTACATACAGCCGATGGCAGCCAGTAAAAGAAGGAAATGTAAAAATTTAGCAAACCAGAAGCGTAGTTTATTTTCTATTGCCGATTGCAGGATAAAGAAAAGGATCATCACCAATAAAACAGCCAATCCGCCCTGCCACCATATTTTCAGCAAATTATATTCCCTGTGGAGGAAAGTAATACCCACACGGCCTATCCAGGAGGCTTTAGACATCAGGTAACCCGATACGCCCGAAAGTGCAGTAATTAAAAGCAAAAATGGAATGGTCCTTTTCATTATGCCAATGCTTCTTTTATAAATAAACGCTGATCAAATTCAAATGGCTCGAAAGATAAAACTTTTACCTGTTTGAAATCTGCATGAAGCGGATTAATAAGAATATTATAATCTCCTGCCACTATTGCAGAAGGAACTTTTAACGCAAGATATTTACCCTCAAGGAAAAACTGGTCACCGATCATCTTGGTAACTTTTAATTCAGGAAAAGATTGCCAATGCGGAGGTAGGTCGTTAATAAATAGCTGTTGTTTTATGTCTATTGCAGGGATGTCAATACTGATCATCATGTAATCTTGGGGAACCACTTTAAGAGGAGTGTGAACTGCTATCTCCAAAGCACACAGCGCCCTCGATTCAGCAGTATAAAGGACGGGTATACCAGGGCTGTTCCATCTGCCACCTGCAATCCGGGCACCTTCGCCCGAGAGGTCATTCTTAAACTTAGACCTTGCTAACCGAAATACAATCATGCCAAAACACCGTGTTCTATCCTTGTCAATTCATTTTTGAGTAGCCCGATCCCGAAAGTGCTGTCAAGCAGATCTTTGGGTTTAATGCCGCCAAGAGCAATACTTTTGGCATCGAGCCAGGTATCAAACTGCTCACTGTTTCCGAATACTTCAATACCCCGGTTATAAAGCATTGTGATTTCAAGAATCCTCTCAGAATGAATAGGGTCAAAGGATTTTTTTTCCTTCTTATAGCGCTGTATGGTCCTTTCAGAAAGATGCAGAAAAGATGACCAGTCATCCATACTAAAGGGGCTGCTTTCGGTCATTTTGGTAAAAGTGTGGAAGGGGATTCCCTGGCGGGAAGCGCTGATTAAATAACCAGCGCTTGGTTCATTAACAATGCTGGTAGTGTCTTCCTCAATTTTATATGGTTTACTGCTCATCTTCTTTAATTTCACACAAATATACGTCGTTTGTCTTGAAAATTACGACACTTGTCATTAATTTTATGAATTTATTTTATGTCAATCTATCAATCGCGTTCTATTTATTGCTTTTTACTTTTTTTAATGCTTTTTTGGGTACCTGAACAGGTTTATTGGTTGGTTTAACCTTAATATAGACCAGTTTAATATTGCTTTTGTCTGTTTGCCTTTCATCGGTTTCGAAACTGTGAATACTTTTTATCAACTGTCCCAATTTTTTGAATCCATAATTCCTTGGGTCAAAGTCGGGTTCTTTCTTTAAAATCAGGTTACCAACTTCACCCAGGAATGCCCAACCTGAATCATCGGCCAGATCGCTGATACTGGTTGAAATGAGCTGAATGGTTTTCTTATCCAGGTTTTTTATAGAGCCAGGCAAAGGAGTTTCTTCCTTTTTATCTTCTTCTTTAGATCGGGCCGGAATAGCCTCAGCTAAAATTTCGATGTAAATAAATTTATCGCAGGCGGCAATAAAAGGGGAAGGTGTTTTTTTCTGACCCATTCCGATTACCTTAACTCCGGCTTCACGCAGACGCAGTGCAAGGCGGGTGAAATCACTGTCGCTGGAGATGATACAAAAACCATCAACCTTTCCGGTATAAAGTATATCCATAGCGTCAATGATCATAGCCGAATCAGTAGCGTTTTTACCGGTAGTATAACTGTATTGCTGAATGGGCGTAATTGCATTTTCCAGTAGAACTGATTTCCAACCTGAAACGGTAGGTTTTGTCCAATCGCCGTAGATACGCTTAAAGGTTGGTGTACCGTATTTGGCTATTTCTTCCATCATTCCTTTCACATTAGCATAGGGGACATTATCTGCATCGATCAATACGGCAAACCGGGCATCAGCTGAATTCTGCATAAGAAGAGATTTTAAACAGTTAAAACAATATAGCTGCTATGTAAAATTGCATAAAAAAATCCGGCTATTTTTTTTAGCCGGATTTCAGTTGTATAAGTTGAATCAATTACTGCATTGATTTTGCATCCTTAAGGAACTGTTCCAGACCTAAATCTGTTAAGGGGTGTTTCAATAAACCAAGTATAGAGGAAAGCGGACAGGTGCATACATCTGCCCCGGCTTCAGCACAACGTACAATATGCAAGGGGTTACGGATAGAAGCAGCAAGCACTTCGGTCATGAAGCCCTGCGAATTATAGATGCCCACAATCTGCTCAATCAACTGAACGCCATCCCAACCGCTATCATCAATGCGGCCAAGGAACGGAGAAACATAAGTAGCGCCTGCTTTGGCTGCCAAAATTGCCTGCCCGGCTGAGAAAACAAGCGTACAATTAGTTTTTATACCATTATCCGTAAACCACTTTATAGCTTTGATACCCTCTTTGATCATAGGTACTTTCACAACTATATTTTTATGAATAGCGGCCAGCTTTTTGCCTTCTTCTACAATACCTTCAAATGTTGTACCCAGAACTTCAGCGCTAACAGGGCCATCAACCATTTCGCAGATGGCAACATAGTGCGCCATAACCGCATCATGTCCTTTTATTCCTTCTTTAGCCATTAATGATGGGTTTGTAGTTACCCCATCAAGAATTCCGAGTTCATGAGCTTCTTTAATCTGTGCCAGATTTGCTGTGTCTATAAAAAATTTCATAATTTGTGTAGTTTCAGGAGCAAAGTTAGTTTTTGCCAATTGAATTAGAGAAATATTTTTACCCCCAATTTTTCTTAAAGGAATAGAATATCTTAATTGAGTAACTACATTTACTTACATCGCACCGCTACAACCGCCCATCCTTGCTACATTCCTCCTGAAGGATGAAGCAGGGGCCAATTTTGATAGACAAATAAATAATTGGGAGTTGTTTTAAAAGAAAAAGCCAGTTTTTATAAAAAAACTGGCAAGTTACTTACATCGCACCGCTACAACCGCCCACCCTTGCTACATTCCTGTCCTGGGGGATTCAGCAGGAGCTGGCCGTATAAGACTTGCCAGGGCTGCAAATGTAGGGTAAAAAACGATTACTATTATTATTGCCCCAAAAAAAATCTCTTAGCATTGATTATCAATATGGTAGAAGAAGTGTAGTGGAAATTCTCAATAATTCAAAATTAAGCAAGAAAGATTATCAGTAATTGCGATTACATTGACTATATAAATATCTATATTGAATTACCACAATGAAAGTAATAATTACTACTTTCACCCTGAAATTCTGCAGCAAAACAGGTGCAGAAACGATTTTTTTAAAAAAAAATAGAGAAAGTAGCTATTGTTGATTGTTTTTTTACTATTTTTCGGCATTATTTCATAAATCTATTAGATATGGGATCAGGAAATCTTTACGCAAGACCAGCAATTACGAAAAAAAATGTGAAAGGAAACCGCTTTGTGCGGTCGTTCCTTTTTGCCGGCTTGTTATTGCTGGGCGCACCAATGGTAAGTAACGCGCAGATCAGTTTTATTCATGGAGCCTCACAAACCTTGACCGTGTGCGAGAATTCTTCGAATAACAGTTTTGGCGACAAGTTAACTATTACTGATCCATCCTTTGGTGCTCCGGTTCAATGGACTATTGTTGGATCCCCAGCAGGAACGTTAGGTGGTTTCCCGTGCAATTCATTTACTGATGGGGGTATATTAACAACAGCATCAGTATTTGATCCCCCATCATATACACCTGCTCCTGGTACCTATGGAACTGATGTGATTAATGTAACCGTAACAGATGGCACTAACACAGCTAATATCACAATCAATGTTGTGATATTACCTCCTCCTTCTTTAGTAATTGGTGCAATCCCTGCTGTATGCCAGGGTAGTTCCAGTACTACAATCTCGTACTCGGCTCTTGCAAATGTGGGACCCACATCTGCAGTTTTTGCTGATTCGGGTGGTGGCGTAACTTCTTTTGTAGTTCCACCAAATGTGGATACTATTAATTTCGACATCCAGGGAGCATCTGGTGGCGGCGACAGCCACAGCGGAGCACCTAATCCAGGTTATGGTGGCCGTGTGCAAGGTAAGTTAGCTGTTACTCCAGGGCATATTCTTAATTTCTATACCGGTGGTATGGGCGCTAACGGTTCTCCATCAGGCGCAGCCGGTGGATTCAATGGTGGTGGTAATGCATATTATTACTTCTTTGCCTGCGGCGGTGCAGGTGGTGGCGCATCAGATATCCGTCTGGACGGAACTGCATTAACTGATCGTCTGGTAGTAGCAGGCGGCGGTGGCGGTAATGGTTGGGATAGTCCTGGCCCATTTGCCGGTGGCGCTGGTGGTAACCAGGTTGCTGGAAACAGCGCACCTAACGTAGGTGGTTCTTCTGCAGGTGGTGGTAACACAACATTATTGTCTGGTGGAATGCAGGCAACTTATGTTGGCTGGACTCCAGGTAGCAATGGCTCATACGGACAAGGTGGAAACGGCAGCGTTCAGGGTATCTCTGGCGGCGGCGGCGGCGGATACTACGGCGGCGGCGGTGGTATCTGGAACGGCGGCGGTGGCGGTTCATCTTATGCCAGCCCAACAAAAGTTAATTCACCTGTGTTTACATCAGGATACAATATAGGTGATGGTATTTCTTCTATCAGTTATGTGATTCCTGGTTCTTATACAATTGTATGGGATACAGTAGCTGCATTTTATGGTTTCGTAAATGATTCAGCAGTTTTACCTTCTTCACCAATAACTGTTTCACTTCCTGCAACTGCACCAGCAGGTTCTTATCATGGTACATTAACAATTGGTAATAATACCTGCAACAGCAGTGGATATTCATTTACTGTAGTTATTAATCCTACACCAGATGTTGATGCGGTTCCTAACCAGACCATTTGTAATGGCGATAGTACATCTACAATTTTCTTCACAGGTACTTTCCCAATGGCAACTTATAACTGGACCAATTCTATACCAGGTATCGGAATGCCAGCGAATGGTTCAGGAGATATACCTTCTTTTCATGTAGCTAATGGTACTCCATTGCCACAAGATGCATTGATAACAGTTACTCCATTATTAAATGGCTGCTTGGGAGCACCAGTTAATTTTACTATGCTGGTTAATCCAACACCATCTTTAACCAGTACGCTTACTCCTCCTTCTATTTGCGACAGTACTGCATTTAGTTATGTGCCAGGCAGCGCTACTCCGGGTACAACATTCTTCTGGGCCCGTTCAACAGTATATGGTATTATCGATTCTCCTGCCAGCGGAGCTGGTAATCCAGGTGAGATACTCTATAATAACGGACCAGATTCAGTAACAGTTCCTTATGTTTATACACTGGATGCCAACGGATGTGCCAATATCGAAACTGTAAATGTTACAGTATATCCAAGGCCTGTACTTTCTTCTCCACTTTCTGCGCCAGCTATCTGCAACAATACAGTATTTAGCTACACTCCGGCAAGTGCTACAACCGGTGTTTCCTTCGCATGGAACCGTGCTATAGTACCTGGTATCAGCAATGCTGCAAATAGCGGAACAGGCAATCCATTGGAAACATTGCATAATACTACTACTGCGCCAGTAGCTGTTCGTTATGTCTATACTTTAACTGCAAATGGTTGTAATTACACTCAGACAGTTACAGTAACAGTAAATCCAACTGCAACACTTACCAGTACGTTGTCTCCTGCAGCAGTTTGCGACAGCAATGCATTCACTTACGGGCCAATCAGCGCTACAACAGGTGTTGTATTCACATGGAGCAGGGCATTTAATTCCGGTATTTCCAACCCTTTAGCAAGTGGTAGTGGTAGTGTAAACGAATACCTGGTAAATACTACTTCGCATCCTATTAATGTAACTTACAATTACACGCTTACTGCTTACGGTTGTTCCAATACACAAAGTGTAGTTGTTACAATCAATCCGAAAGCAAGATTGAGCAGTTCACTGACTCCATCAGTTTGCGATAATACAGTATTCAGTTACATCCCAACCAGCGCTACAACCGGTACATCATTCAACTGGGTGCGCGATACTGTTACAGGAATCAGCAATGGACCTGGAGCGGGACCAGGTAATCCAAACGAGACTCTGATCAATACTACTGCCCATCCAATAGTTGTTACCTACAAATACACAATGCTGGCTAACAGCTGTCCAAGTACACAAAATGTGTTGCTTACAGTTAATCCTAAACCAATGCTGAGCAGTTCACTCACTCCGAACGCATTGTGCGACAGTGCAATATTTAACTATCCTCCTACAAGCAATACAGCAGGCGCTACCTTCAGCTGGTCTCGCCCTTATATTGCAGGTATTTATGCTGTGGCTCAATCAGGTGTAGGTAATCCTAATCAGCAACTGATTAATTCTACTTATGTGGTAGTAAATGTTACTTATAATTTTACTATCACTGCCAATGGTTGCTCTAACAAACAGAATGTAGTTGTTGCGGTTAATCCAACACCAAAGATGAATCCACCTTACGTTGCAACTGTTTGTAGCGGATCACCATTTACATACGTACCAACCAGTTATACACCAGGTGTTACCTATGCAGTAAACCGTCCGTTAGTAACAAATATATTAGCGCCAACTTACTTCCTGCCTCCTGGTAGTAATGGTGTTGTACACGAAACACTGACAGATGCTGTACTTGTTCCTTTAACTACAACTTACCAGTTCAGGTTATCAGTAAATGGTTGTACTAATTTAGGTTACCAGGCTTTAAGGGTTACAGTTAATCCTGCTCCACAGGTTCCCCAGATTGTTATCTACCCAACTGAATTCAATCCTTGCAACCAGACAATGTATCAGAATTTTGGTGCAAGCACTTTACAGGCTCCAAATGTGTCTTATCACTGGAGTGCAACTAATGCTACTGTTTATGCTGAAGGAATGAATAACATGAATGCTTTGATCAGTTTCGATCATCCTGGTACTTCTGTTATCACACTTAATTCAAATGTAAATGGTTACGGCTGTACTATCAGCAGTAATTCACTTACCTACAATGTTGGTTCAACTGCATCAAACAATCCGCAGGTAATTTATTACAATGGTCAGTTTATCTGTCTTACTAATGCCAGCTCTTCTTACCAGTGGGGATATGATGACGCTGTAACTCTTGATTCGACTATCATTAGTGGTCAGATTGATCAGAGTTATACAAATGGTAACCCTGATTTCACGGATAATCACTACTGGTGTATGACTAAAACACCTGATGGTTGCCTGCAGAAATCTTACTATAATGCACCAACAGGAGTTACACAGATAATACCAGGCACAGTGGATATGAAAGTATATCCAAACCCTGCATCATCAATAATAAACGTTGAAATTAATTCATCAGTTGTGGGTAAATTAAGCGTAGAAGTAGTTAACATGCTTGGCCAGAAAATGGCTACGCAGGAAGTTGATTACCATAAGACATCAATTGGTGTAGCTGAGTTCCCTGCAGGTGCTTACTTGCTGGATTGCTACCGTGATGGTGTTAAAATTGCTACAACAAGGTTTATTAAAAATTAATTTTTTCAACAATTAAATTCGCATAGATGAAAAGAATACTTTTCTTGTTGATAGCTGCCAATGGAGCATTTTCAGCCATCGCACAATCGACTGATACAAAAGCTAAGGCAGAGCCGTCTAAACATAAGTGGTTTATGACAGACAGTATGTTGAGCAGGTGGGTAATAGATGTGAACCTTACCGGCGGCATGCTGAACAAAAACCTAACTGTTGCCAGTACTACAGGTAATTATACCAATGGAATCAATAATAATACCGGGAAACTTTCATTCAGCAATGGAATTTCTTACGGTGCTGATGCAGAACTCGGTTTCTTCTGCTTTGGTAATAAATCACACTTTGGATTAGGTGCAGGTCTGATGTATCTGTATCAGCAAGGCGATTTGAAACTGGACGCATTTAATGTTCAGTATCAATCAACTGATAATAATGGTAACACATTCAGGCAACTGATTACTGCAAATAATAAGATTACTGAGAAAATTACTACTACCAATATCAGTATTCCTTTTTTATTGAAATATAAAAAGAGGTTTACCCAGAGGTCAGGAGTATCTGCAGATGCAGGAATCCTTTATAATATTCAGTTGAAGAATGATTATAAAACAGACGCATCTTTCGATTATCAGGCTATCTATCAGTTTACCAGCGCTCCAAATGGTTTGCCGACAGTATATGATAACAGTGTAGTGCCGAACAGCAATGATTTCCTGATCACGAGGGATCATTATAATAATGCACATCCGGGTGGATCTGTTGGAGCTTATTTTGCTGATGAAGCAGAGCATGGATACAATGTTGGGTTAGGTGTTAAGCCCAAATCAAATTCCGGTTCAGTATCTTATATTACCGGTTCTGTAGGTTTCCTTTTCCGTCCTACATATAATTTGTTCCTCTCTGACTGGTGTTCACTTAACATTGGTGGTTATTTATTGTATCAGCCATTCACTAACAATGTTCCGACTAACTACAAATTGTCTAATACTGTAGGAGAGTACAACTCAAATCTGCAGAGTGTTTCATCTGGAAACGACCTTTCTTATGGAGGTAATCTCGGTGTTAGATTTTATCTGGGCGACCGTAAAGTGCCTCTTACAATATCTTCTATCGATCAGATGGGTCCTTTCACTTGCGGATTGTGTGATGGAACTATTATGATTCATGGTTTATATCCTGGAAGGCAAGTTACTGTTCATTATAAGATGAACGGAATTGAGCAGAATGCTTTCAGTGGTACTGTTGGTCAGGATGGTTCAGTTGAAATTACTGGTCTTTGTGCAGGTACTTATACTGATATCGTAGCAACAATTGGTTCTCATCATACTACTGGTCCTAATGTTACGCTTGTTGATCCGGTAGTAAAAGTTTCTTCTCAGAATTCAGTTAATCCTTCAGCAATCGGTAAGTGCGACGGATCAATATCTCTTCATGGATTATATCCTGGTCAGCACGCAACTGTTTATTACAGCTTCAATGGTGGTCCTCAGGTTGTGTTCAATGGTATTGTTGGATCTGACAACACTGTTAAACTGGATAATCTTTGTGAAGGTAGCTATACAGGTATCGTAGTATCAATCAATAATTGTACTGCAAATGGCAATGCTGATGTTACATTAACTGCACCTCCTCCACCACCTCCACCACCTCCTCCGGTTGAGCCAGGAATTGATCCATCAACTCCTATCTTGTTTGATCTTGGTAAAACTCAAATCCACGAATCTTCACTGGATATCCTTGAAGAAGCAGTATTGGAATTGAATGATAACAAGAGTTCTTACATTATCATTGATGGTCATACCGATGATATTGGTACTCCTTCATCAAACAGGATTCTCTCTTACAAACGTGCTCAGGCCGTTAAGGAATACCTGAAAGAAATGGGTATCGATGAGAAGAGGTTGATAACTGTAGGACATGGAGAAGAAGAGCCAATCGCTCCGAATACTACTTCGGAAGGCCGGGCTAAGAATCGCAGGGTAATCATGACTCTGAGGAAACAGAAATAATATCCAAATTTCAACATAACAAAAAAGCTATCCGGAAGGATAGCTTTTTTGTTATACTCTATTCAATAACTGAATATAGTAATTTCAGGCTCACAGCAAATCTAAGTAATCAAAATGAAACGCCTTGGTACAACAAACAAAAAAGCCATCCGGAAAGATGGCTTTTTTGTTATTCACTTCGTAAACTGAGTGATTATTAAAAATGTATTACCGGAGGCCCAGGCAGCATATCCAGTATATGCATTGGTTGCAAGCAATTAAAGGATTGAGCAATCAGGTAAAAAGTTATTAGCTTTTTACCTGAGCTTCAACTACTGCCAGAGCAATTATATTCACAATCTGCCTTACCGAACTGCCCAATTGCAGTACATATACCGGCTTCTGCAAGCCCAGCAGAATAGGGCCAACTGCTTCAGCTCCGCCTACTTCCTGCAACAGATGATAAGCAATATTGCCGGCCGCCAGATTTGGGAAGATCAAAACATTAGGCGCATCATTTACAAGATCAGAAAAAGGGTAATTTTCTTTTAGCAGATCCTTATTGAAAGCAACACCTACCTGCACTTCGCCATCAATTACCAGATCAGGATGCATCTGTTTGATCCTTTCGGTAGCATTCCTGACCCTTTCCGCTTCAGGCGACATGCTACTACCGAAATTTGAGTAGGAAAGCATAGCTATACGAGGTTTGATATTGAAGCGGCCTACTACACCAGCAGTAAGCAATGTAATATCAATCAACTCGTCCTCGGTGGGATTGAAGTTGAGCGTAGTATCAGCAAAAAATAACGGACCTTTCTTGGTAAGCATGATATACATACCTGCCACACGTTTAACGCCTTCCTGCATGCCTATTATTTCAAGAGCGGGGCGTATGGTATCGGGATATTTACGTGTGAGGCCCGAAATCATTGCATCAGCTTCTCCGGTATGAACCATCATGCATCCAAAATAGGTGCGCTCCTTCATTGATTTTTTGGCTTCATATAAATTGTAACCACGGCGCTGTCTTTTTTCAAAAAACAGTTCACCGTATTCACAGCGTCTTTTTTCAGAAGCATCGCTTTTCGGATCTATTATTTCAGCATCGGCAAGGTGTAAATTATTATCGCTTATAAGCGCTCTGATTTTTGCCTCATTTCCAAGCAAAATCGGAATGATCATTCCATCATCTTTTGCAATCTGGGCTGCCTTAAGGATTTTTATATTTTCAGCTTCAGCAAAAACAACACGTTTTGGATTCTGCTTTGCTTTGTTGGTTATATATCTCAATATCTGGTCGTCAGAACCCAATCTCCTGTATAATTCACCTTCGTAAGCATTCCAGTCGGCAATAGGTTTTTTGGCCACGCCACTATCCATAGCGGCTTTGGCAACAGCCGTTGAAACCTTCACCAGCAGCCGGGGATCCATTGGCTTTGGAATGATATAAGTAGGGCCATATTCAAGGCTTATATTATTGTAAGCAACATTAACGATGTCTGGTACAGGTTCTTTAGCCAGTTCTGCCAATGCTTTTACTGCAGCCAGTTTCATGGCTTCATTAATACTGCCAGCCCTTACATCAAGTGCACCCCTGAAAATATAGGGGAATCCCAGTACGTTATTGACCTGGTTGGGGTAATCGCTGCGGCCTGTAGCCATAATAACATCCGGACGTGCAGCAATGGCATCATCGTATGTTATTTCGGGATCGGGATTGGCCAGAGCGAATACTATCGGATTATGCGCCATTCCTTTCACCATATCCTGGGATACAACATTACCCTTAGATAAACCAATGAATACATCTGCATCTTTCATTGCCTCCTGAAGGTCTACGGCTACCTGATCCTGGGCAAATTGTTGTTTATGATCATCGAGGTCTGTCCGGCTTTTTACTATAAGGCCCTTACTGTCAAACATATACATGTTGCTGACATTGGCCCCGAGAGCTAGGTATATTTTGCAGCATGATATTGCTGATGCGCCAGCCCCGCTGATAACAATTTTTACCTCACCGATTTTCTTGCCGACCAGGTCGAGTGCATTAAGCAAAGCCGCACCGGAAATTATGGCTGTGCCATGCTGGTCATCGTGCATTATAGGTATGCTCAGTTCTTTTTTTAGCCGTGTTTCAATCTCAAAACACTCAGGTGATTTTATGTCTTCAAGATTGATTCCACCGAAAGTAGGTTCCAGGGCCTTCACCACTGTAACAAATTCATCAATATTCTTTGTATTGAGCTCAATATCGAATACATCAATGTCGGCATAAATTTTGAACAATAATCCCTTTCCTTCCATTACCGGTTTAGAAGCCAGTGGACCGATATCGCCTAAACCTAATACAGCAGTGCCATTTGAAATAACAGCAACAAGATTGCCTTTTGCAGTATATCGGTAAACGTCTTCAGGATTGGCATAAATGTCCATGCAAGGAACTGCAACCCCGGGGGAGTAGGCTAAAGCCAGGTCACGCTGTGTTTTGGTTTCTTTGGTAGGAACAACCTCGATTTTTCCGGGCCTACCTTTTTCATGATATTCCAATGCATCTTCCTTCCTGATCAATTGTGCCATGAACTAATTATTTTGAGGGCGTAAGTTACGAATAAGCCAAAGATTTTTTCAATTATTGCACTTACAGTTATATGTAGGTAGGTCATTCGTTGATTTTTGGGAAGGAAGAATCTTGGGTTTAAAAGAAATAATTAAAAATAATCAAAAAGAACCCAAGATTTTGATGTTTATTTACGTCTATAATGCAGAAGAGTAGTTTTGTGCCGTAAAACGGTAAACAAAATTACTTTCAGGGGCTTTTAAAATTTAATCCAAAGATAATTTTGTATAGTTAAATAAATTATATTCAGATAAATATTCCAAGTGGCAGAAATTGATTTGATTTGATTAAATTTGCTCCCTTAAGTTTTTATTGCCTTTAAATAAAGATCCGGGTAAGGAATAAAAAGTTTCTCCGGAAATTATATAGGTGATTTTTAAGAAAACGGAAATTAATAATTAAATTTAATAGCATGAAAAGAAAGGTTTACTTGCCAATATTACTAATCGGATGTATAATGATGTTTTCTTCCGCCTCATTCGGCAGGGGACATATACCTGTTACCGGTGTTAATCTGACAAATGATACGGTTTGTTCAGGAATTGTAGCAAATTTTGTATTTATCGCTTCAGATACTTCAGCCGATCCTTTGCCAATTACCAGCTATTCCTGGCAGTTTTCGACAAATGGAGGTGCCACCTGGGCGGCTTTGACTACCGGAGGAGTATATTCCATATCTGATTCATCGCTTTCTGTTACAGCTTCAATGGCCTTAAGTGGCTACGGGTTCAGGTGCATTGCTACTGATTCTCTTGGTTCAGATACCTCATCTGGTGCATGGCTTAAGGTCGATACTGCCATCTGGGGTACTATTACAGGACCAGGCACTGTATGCACAGGCACTAATATAACTCTATCAGCTTCAGTGCCTGGAGGATCGTGGAGCGCAACCAACGATTCGGCATCAGTATCATCAACAGGTGTTGTAACCGGGTTATTGGCTAATGGCACTGTTGGAAGTAAGGATACAATTCTTTACTATATAGCTAATACCTGCGGCTACGGCATTGATTCAAGTTTTGTTACCATCAATCCATCACCTGCAGCCGGAATAATCTCCGGGCCGTCTAGTGTATGTAACGGATCTACAATTACACTAACTGAATCATTAACAGGGGGTACATGGAGCAGAAGCCATCCACTGGTTGATTCTTTTACAAGCGGAAGCACTGTAAGAGGAATATCGCATGGCTTTGATACAATAAAGTATACTACTTACAACGGTCTTTGTTATTCGAGCACAACACATCCTATCCGGGTAGACACTACTGTTATCGCACTGCCTATATCAGGCCCTACTGTTGGTTGTGTGGGTCATACAATTAACCTGACCAATGTAAACGTATTGGGTACATGGATATGGAGTGCAAGCAATTCGCATGCATCTGTAAATACGGCAGGCCATGTTCTGGGATTAACCGGCGGATTGGATACTATAACCTATAGTTTCTCCAATGCATGTAATACTGTTACATCAACGACAACAGTTCAGATTGATACTGTGTTATATCCTGGTGTTATTTCCGGATCTACCTATGTAGTATGTGCTGGTTCATGGATTCATTTAACGGAGAACTTAGGCACAGGAATGTGGCTCAGCAGTAATTCTTCTCAGGCTATTGTTGACGGATCAGGAACTGTAACGGGTGTTTCCCAGGGTACGCCTGTTATTTCCTATGTTGTGTCAAATGGTTGTGGTGATATAGCCGCAACCCATACGGTTACTGTGTCAATACCAGCCAGCTCAATTTCAGGACCTGACAGTGTTGGTATAGGAGCTACTATTACACTGTCGGATATTTCTACCATCGGTACAGCCGCATGGAACTCTGGTACCCCTTCAATTGCAACCATTGGCAGCACCAGCGGTGTTGTTACAGGTATTGCTGCTGGATCAACTCCCGTAACTTTCACAATTACCAATGCCTGTGGCACAACAGCGGCTACAAAAACAATTTATGTCGGCCCTTCTCCTTATGTCAGCGTGATTACCGGACCAGATTCGGTTTGTATAGGATCTTCAATTACATTAACTGATACAGTATCTGGTGGTACATGGTCAACCAGCAGTAGTTCGGCTACTGCCGTGAGTTTGAGTGGTAATTCTGCTACAATTACCGGTGTTAATTATGGCCAGGTAATCATTACATATACTGTTCATACAGGTTTTGGCGACAGTTCATCTGAAAAAGCAATTTTTGTAAATCAGCCACCGGCTATTGTTGTAAAAGGCCCTCCTATTATTGCATTAGGTGGTGATTATTTCTGTTTCGGTTATCCTGCAGGTGGTACCTGGACACAATCCAACCACCTTCATGGAAGTATTGTATCTGTAGGATATGTAGATACAGGCGTGGTAATAGCTCCTGGCGACACAGTACATAATACCCGTGTAACCTATTGTTCTTATGTTGTTACCAGCCCGGGAGCAGATACGCTTACTTATACATACACCAATTCGTGCGGTACCAGAAGCAAAACTGTTATTATTAACCTGCCATTAGATCACAGTTTTACTCCTGTTATTAATGGCTCAACAGAAACTCTGATTGCTTATCCAAACCCAAACAATGGTGTGTTTACCTTGAATCTGGCTTCGCCAAATGATGAAACAGCAGCTATTACGATTACTAATCTGATTGGGCAGAAAGTAAAGGAATTTACAATTCCTACGAATAAGAACAACAACCTCCGTATGGATCAGCCTGCCGGTATTTATGTTATTACCGCAGTGATGCCAAATGGCAGCAAGTATTATTCTAAAATTACTGTTACGGAATAAATTCATTTCCTGTAAATAAAAGGATAAGGGTTGGCTATGTGCCAGCCCTTATCCTTTTATGGCTGTTGGGTAGAAAGCGAAAAGGGTAGTGATAGGGCAGGATCAGGTCCACAATGACCTTTGCTTTTCTTCCGACCTTAGCTAAGTAATTTATCACTCCACATAATGTTTCTGATTGATAGGCGGGGTGGATAAAATAAATTCCATAAAAAATACATAGGATTTAAATAAAAGGTTTAACTTAGTAGAAAATATGCCCTGTGAAAAGGACCCTACTGGTATTTCTTATATTGATTCTACTAAATTCTCTTGTCTACGGACAATCCGGGTACATTACAACTTTTGCAGGAACAGGCACTTCTGGTTTCAGCGGAGATGGCGGGCCTGCATCTGCAGCAACTATGTCTTACCCCTTTAATATTTTTCGCAGTAGTGCCGGAGATATTTATTTTAGTGATCAGGGAAATTACCGTGTTCGCAAAATCAGCACATCCGGAATCATTTCAACAATAATTGGTAATGGTATCGCTGGATATACGGGAGATAGCGGACCTGCGACTGCAGCAGAAATAAGTGCGCCCAGCGGTGATATTACAATGGATGCTAGTGGTAATATATATATTGCTGATCAAAACAATCAGGTAATTAGGAAGGTAAATATTTCAGGTATTATTTCGACATATGCAGGCACAGGTTATGGTTGTTGTGGTGGTGGTGGTGGTTTTAGCGGGGATGGCGGCCCTGCCACCGCAGCTGAATTTTCTAGTCCTTCAGGAATGGTATCTGATACCTCTGGTAATATCTACATTGCAGAACGGTTTAATCACCGGGTAAGGAAAGTGAATAGTTCCGGTATAGTATCAACTATTGCCGGAAGCGGGCCAACTGGTATAGGCGGAGGAAGTTATTCGGGAGATGGCGGGCCTGCAACAAATGCAAGATTAAATAATCCATGGCAAATCGCCATGGATTATGAGGGTAATCTATATATTGCGGATTTGGCAAACAGCAGAATCCGTAAAGTAAACAATACCGGGATTATTTCAACCATCGCTGGAACCGGAACAGATGGGTTCAGTGGTGATGGAGGCCAGGCCACTGCTGCTCAAATATATGTTCCCAGTGGAATGGTGTTTGACCACTCAGGTAACCTTTATTTTGCTGATGGTAATAATGAAAGGATACGTAAAATAGCCCCATCTGGTATCATTACTACTATAGGAGGAAGTGGAACAATGGGTTATAGTGGTGATGGGGGGCCTGCCACTGCGGCAAATCTTCATTTCCCGGTAGGAATAGTTATTGATAATTCTGGGTATGTATATTTTACAGATGAAATAAACCAGCGTATACGTAAAATCAGCCCCAATCCTTTTTCTCCTTCCTTTATTGGGGGCCATACAGAATTCCTTACTGTTTGCGAGAATTCTGTTTTCAATACTATCAATTCTTTATTGGCTGTTTATGATTCTACATCAGGATACACTGAAACCTGGAGCCTACTGTCTGGTCCGGCACATGGCAGCGCTGCGGTTGCTTATGTAACTTCAACAACCGGTGGTATACTTACCCCTTCCGGATTATCTTATACGCCTGCCTCAGGCTATTATGGAACAGACAGTTTTAAGGTACGGGTAAGTGATGGTATTCATTCAGACACAACGAAAATTATTGTAACCGTAACCAGGTTTGATGCCGGTATTATTACAGGGCCTTCCTCACTGTGTGTTGGCAGCACTATTACATTGGCTGATACTACCAGCGGGGGAACCTGGAGCAGCTCAAATACTGCTGTAGCTACAATTGGCAGCAGTGGTGTTGTTACTGCGATAGCGGGTGGCAGTACTATCATTTCTTACACTGTAACCAGCTCATGCGGCACGGTATCTGCACTATCTATAATAGGGGTGGGATGGTATATAATTAATACTATGGCAGGCAACGGGGGCGGAAGCTTTAGCGGAGATGGCGGACCCGCAACAGCTGCTGAGATTGGTAATGTGTCGGCAGTAACAAAAGATGCCGCTGGAAATGTGTATTTGTGCGATGAAAGCCAAAACAGAATAAGGAAGGTAAATACGTCGGGTATTATTACCACAATTGCCGGTACAGGAACATTTGGATCTTCCGGAGATGGTGGGCCTGGCACGGCAGCGACCCTGAATTTTCCGACAGGCATTTGTTTAGATGTTGCTGGTAATATGTATATAGCAGATTATTTAAGTAGCAGGATCCGGAAATTGAATACTTCCGGCATTATTACAACGATAGCAGGAACTGGTATTCCAGGCTATACAGGAGATGGCGGGCCAGCTACCAATGCGAAAGTCTGGAACCCTAATTCCCTGGTTGCTGATACGCTGGGGAATATTTATTTTACTGATTTGTCTAATAATGTCGTCAGGACTATTAATAGCTCCGGTATTATCCGGACGATTGCCGGTACCGGAACATCGGGCTTCAGTGGTGATGGTGGGCCTGCCACTTCCGCTCATTTTAATGGCACCAATGGCATAGCCCTTGACAGATATGGTAATATCTATGTTTCGGATATGAATAATAACCGGATACGAAAAATAAATACAGCAGGTATAATTACCACTTTGGCCGGCAGCGGATCTTATTTCGGATATTCAGGTGATGGAGGCCCTGCAACTTCTGCAACTCTAGGGCAGCCACTTGGTGTGAGTGTAGATGTGGCAGGGAATGTGTATATTTCGGATGGTGATAATGATGTGATCAGGCGTGTCAGTACTACCGGAATTATATCAACTATTGCAGGCATGGGGCCCTATATTTGGGGATATAGTGGAGATGGCGGCCCGCCAACTGCAGCAGAACTTAGTTGGAGTACTAATGTATGGGCGGATACATCAGGTAATATCTATATAGCTGATGGATTAAATGGCAGGGTAAGAGAAATAAGTTATTTTTACCCGGTAGCAGGCCCGGTTACCGGATTATCTTCAGTATGTGTTGGAAATACAATAACCCTATCTGATACAACAGCTGGTGGTATATGGAGTAGCTCGAATATTGCAAAAGCAACAGTAAGCAGTACCGGCGTAGTAACAGGGATAAGCAGCGGAACAGTAACAATAACTTATAGTGTTACGCTAGGCTGCGGGCCATCTTACAGTACGAAAACCATAACTATAAACCCATTGCCATCTGCAATTTCCGGCGCTTCATTTCTATGTGTGGGGGCGAGTGTTACAGAGGTGGATACTCTTTCAGGCGGAACATGGATTTCCTCGTTTCCTGCTGTGGCCAATGTGGGTTCAATATCCGGAATAGTTACGGGCCTTTCGGCAGGTAATACTGTTATTAGCTACCAATCTTCCAGCGGATGTTTGGCAACAAAGATTATTACGGTTAATCCATTACCTGGTGTGCCTTCAGGGCCAACAGGAGTATGTATAGGTTCATCTATCACCTTAACAGATGGCGGAGGTGGTATTTGGAGTACAGGCAGTACTGCCATTACATTAGGTACTGGTACAGGGATTGTAACTGGTGTTAGCACAGGTACTGCTATTGTTACATATACATTAAGCACAGGTTGCTCCATAACCAGACCTGTCACAGTTAATCCTGTTCCATTGCCTGTAACAGGAACTTCCAGCATTTGCAGCAGTGATACATCTATGCTAAGCGATGGCACTTCAGGAGGTATATGGACCTGTAGTAACCCATATGTAGCTTATGTAACTCCGCTCACCGGTGTGGTAACAGGTATTACGGGAGGTTCAGTTACGATTACCTATACTCTTACCGGGGAGTGTTATACCATTTTCCCTTTTACGGTCAATCCTGCACCAGGCCCTATTTCCGGACTTACCAGTATTTGTGCCGGTATTTCAACCACTTTGAGCAATACACTGACCGGTGGAATCTGGAGCAGCAGCGATGCTACTGTAGCCCCTATAGTAGCATCAAGCGGGGTATATACCGGAGTAAGTGCAGGGGCTGCAATTATTACCTATACTATGGGGGCGGGTTGCAGTGTGACAACTCCGGTTACTATTAACTTAATGCCAGGGCCGATAGTTGGGGTCAATACAGTATGTGTAGGGCTCTCCACAAGTTTGATTGATACAGTGGCAGGCGGCACATGGAGCAGCGGCGCTCCCTTGCTGGCAACCGCCGGCCCGTTATCAGGTATTGTAACTGGAGTATCATCCGGGACGCCAACTATCTATTATACTCTGCCCGACGGCTGCACTGCATCCGTTATTGTAACCGTGAACTCGACTGCAGGCCCTATTACCGGCCCGGTGCAGGTATGTGTTAACGGGACTATTACCTTAAGTGATGCAACAATTGGTGGCACGTGGACCAGCAGCGCACCTGCAATTGCAATGATTGGTTCGTCTACCGGTATTGTAACCGGATTGCTTACAGGTACGGGAATAATATCCTATTCGATAGGCGCGGGCTGTTTTTCAACAGTTGCAATTACGGTCAATCCTCAGCCAGCATTGATCACCGGAACACCTTTGGTATGTGCAGGATCTGCTATTACACTCAGCGACCCAACTACTGGTGGCACATGGAGCAGCAGTGTGCCAACTACCGGAAGCATAAATACGACTGGTGTACTAACAGGTATCGCAACCGGAACTACACTTATAGATTATACTTTGCCGGCAACAGGTTGCAGCAGGTCTGTTACAGCAACTGTTAATCCACAGCCAGCAATAATTGGGGGGCCATCATCTCTATGCCAGGGAGCCACCATAACACTTACTGATGTTACTTCAGGAGGGACATGGAGTTCCTCATCAGGCGGCATAGCCTCAGTGGGTACCTCAGGTATAGTTCTTGGCGGATCTGCCGGAGTGGCTAACATTTCTTATGCTCTTTCAACAGGCTGTGCCCGGACAAAATCAGTTACTGTTAACCCAATGCCATCGGCTATTTCGGGACCTGCGAGTGTGTGCCAGGGATCCACAACAACACTTACTGATGCCGGAGGCGGCACTTGGGCAGAAACAGGTGCAGCCGCTACAATCGCATTTTCGACAGGCCTGGTTACCGGAATATCGGCCGGAACGGCTACCATTACTTACAGCCTCAGTACCGGTTGTTACGTAACAAGGACGGAAACCATTAACCCAGCGCCAGGCAGTATCAGCGGACCATCGGCTTTATGTGCCGCTACAACAATGACAATGACTGACGCCTCTCCTGGCGGAATATGGGGCAGTATAACGCCCGCTGTAGCAACCATAGGTACATCTACAGGTATAGTTTCCGGCATATTAACCGGAACAACGACAATAAACTATACTTTGCCTACAGGATGTACCACCTCAAGAATTGTTACAGTAAGCACCGCGCCAACGCCTATTGCTGGTTCCGCTACAGTATGCATGGGTGGAACAACAACACTTACCGACAGCATCGCAGGAGGTTCATGGTCCAGCTTGTATCCACTCACCGCTTCCGTCGGGACTTTTAGCGGTATTGTGACTGGATCTTCAATAGGTGTTACGTCTATTACTTATTCATTGGGTACCGGCTGCACTGTTGTTAGAAATGTAACTGTTGTACCATCTCCTGCTGCTATTGTCGGCAGCAGCAGCGTATGTGCATTGGCCACAATACCCATGACCGATGCTACTACTGGTGGCACATGGAGCGTTACACCGACAGCCATAGCCTCAATAGGCGGCACCGGTATCGTAACAGGATTGGCCGCTGGAGTAGCTAGTGTTGTCTACAC
>CAIVEH010000024.1 GCA_903904855.1 uncultured Bacteroidota bacterium
AGTGTTTTATTACAAATTTCAATTTTATATTTTTGATCATCACTTCTGGCTACAAATAAATTATTTGATTTATCTTTCCAGTCATAGTAAAACATTATAGAAAGCCCTTTCGCCTGCAACACTAATGAATCCTTTCGTTGATAAGTAATTACTATATCATATTGTTGTAGCTCGGGAGTTAGCTGTAGTAATATTTGGTCACTATAATCCATCTGATGTTATAATTTGGTAACACAATATACACCATAATAGATACTTTTTAGTTCAGGTATTTACTTGCTCATTTCTACTCTATTCAATCTACTTTTGCATTTCAAATGGACTCCAAAAACTTACTTTATTACGCATTCTCAGTTGTGCGGCTTTTGCTTTATCCTTTTGCGTTGTTATATGGCGCATTGGTTTGGTTGCGCAACCGTATGTATGATGCGAAAATCTTCAATTCTATTGAATTCAGTGTGCCTGTGATCACTGTCGGCAACCTCTCGACCGGTGGCACCGGCAAGACACCCCATGTGGAATACCTGGTGCGATTGATGGAATACCGATACCAGGCTGCTACAATGAGCAGGGGATACAAGCGGCACTCGCAAGGTTTCATTATTGCCGGTGAAGATTCAAATGCATTGCGCATAGGCGATGAACCTATGCAGTATCACCTTAAGTTTCCCGAACTGGTGGTGAGTGTAGCAGAAGAAAGAATTACCGGTATACCTGCCTTGTTGCAGCGCCGGCCTGATATTGATGTCATTATACTTGATGATGCCTACCAACACCGCACAGTAAGAGCCGGGCTATCGGTACTGATAACTGATTATTCAAGGCCGTTTTATAAAGACCATATTCTGCCATTTGGGAGCCTGCGCGAGAGCAGGGCTGCCTATAAGAGGGCCAATGTGATCATAGTGTCGAAATGCCCACCAGACCTGTCAATAAAGCAGGCTAACGATATTGAAGATCATATTAAACCGCTTGCCCATCAGCGGGTGTTCTTTACCGGAATACACTATGATGCTCCTGTTGATTTCATCACAGATGAGCCGGTAAGCCTTGCTGGTAAAAACATAATACTGGTCTGTGGCATTGCCCGCCCCGAACCACTGGAAGCCTATCTGAAGAGCTTGGCGGCTGAGGTGCATACCCTCACCTACAAAGACCACCACTACTTTGTAAGCGCCGACCTTGAAGAAATTAAGGAGACCTACAACAACTGGCAGGCGACTGATAAAATCATTATTACAACCGAAAAAGATGCTGCCCGCCTGCAATTGCATTTCGATAAAATAAGAGAATGGAGTGTGCCTGTTGCAATATTGCCCATTACGGTTTCGGTACTGTTCAATAAAGGTATAGAACTGAATACACTGGTAATGGATTATGTAGATAAAACCATTGCAGAGAATAATGAGCAGTTCTCAAATGGCTGATAACAATTGGATGAAAATCTGCATCATATTTAAACCAGTTAGTGCAAACTTTGTTTTTATTGAGTCTGTATTATCTGATCTTCCTGGCAGATTTTCATCCAATTGATATTGTTCGCATAATTACATGCCCATTTCATCTGCGCTCGGACCATAGCTGCCGGGTATAGGCAAATCGAGCAGGCGAAGGAAAACTCCCAGTTGAGCCCTGTGATGTATTAGCTGGCTTATAGCCATAACTATCACCTCTTCTTTGGGCCTGTCGCTTACTACTTTGTCGCCATAGCGAAGTATCCAGATAGGAGAAAGGTCGGTGTCATTGGCATTTTGCAGCGAGGTACGGCCCTGTACCAGCTTTTGCTCAAAGAATGCCAAAAGCTCATTTTTTGAATTGAGTACCGGAGCCTCGAAGGGGTTATTAGCCAGGTCAAGCCCGTCAGTATCCAGTGCAATGGTGATCCAGCCCGGCAATTCGGCAACATGGGTGGTAAGTTGGCGGATGGTCATACTCCGGGGATGTGGCTGCCAGTCCATTTTTTCTTCAGGTACTACCGAGAGCATTTTGCGGGTAGTGGTTGCTTCCTGTTCCAGTTGATTGAGGAACTTTTGTGTTGTTGTCATTCTGTTTCGATTTAGAACACAAAGGAAGATACGCCCACTGACAGCCCTATGGCAGTCTGAATTCAGGACCAAAATTATTTTTCAATCACCTTGATTGGCTGAATTTTGAGGCAATATAATCATTGAGGGAGATGTGCGGCTCTTTACGGAATTGCATTCCGGTATTGGTGAGCCCGAGAATATGCACCACCTTAAAATCGCGGTACTCATTCCGGAGGTGGCACCAGGCTATAATATGCCATGCCGAGGCATAGAATGTGAGGCCAATAGGCTCGAGCTGCCGCCGGGTTTCGATACCTGCATTGTTGCGGTAATGCACCTCTATAATGTGCCCCGCAGAAATGACTGACTGTAAAGTAGCCAGGTAGTCAAGATTTCCCGGTACGGGATCGGGAACATGTATCCTGATGCGGCTGTTGAGTTGCTCAATACGCTCCCTTTCCGGACCACGGAGTACTGCTTTGACTTTATTGAGAGCGGTGGAGTAATGGGCCTGGATGGATTTATCGGCATAGCGGGCTATGATTTTCTCCATCAGCAGCAAGGCGTTGGCTTCCTCGGGTGTAAAGGAAACCGGAGGAAGGAAGTAGCCCTGCACCAGGAAGTAGCCCCGGTTTTGCTCAAAACTGATGGGTATGCCCTGCTCTGTAAGTGCTTTTATATCGCGGTACACCGTTCGCACACTGATATCGAATTGATCTGCAATTCTATCGGCAGAGACATATTTTTTTGATTGCAGCAGGGTAGCGATACCAAAAAGGCGGTCGATTCGGTTCATGATGCTTTCTGTTTAGGAGGTAAAAGTAAGAATGGCAGGGATTTATTGCTACATATGATATTTTTATTTGAAAAAGTTAATTGAAGATTTTAATAATATTCTTTAATAACTTTGTACCACAAAAACTGCAACAATGAAAGACATCACCCTTTCGATTCCGGACAAGGAATATTCCTTCTTTATCACGCTGATGAAACATCTCAAGTTTGTGCAAATAAAAGAGACCCAAAGCACACAAAATATCGAATCTATACCACAATTAACTCAGACGAATTTAAAGAAGCGGCAGAAGAAGTAAATGCGATTAATAAACCTATATATAATCACTTCTTCCCCAAAACAATCTTATCCAAACCCTTTTGCGCCACCGGATGATAATTTTTCCGGTATTTTTATAAATATTACAACTTTCGCCAGCAGAATCTCCTATTTCAAGTTCAAAAATATCAACTTGCCTAATTCTTCCGTTTCAGACGATAAATAAGCGTCAAATGTGAATTTGAGAATTACCCATTTGTCCTGCGGTTTGTAAAATATAAATGTAAAACGCAAAGGGTAAATGGGATATTTAACCAAATAGCTACACATGCATAAACTACCGGTGATATTTTTTTTAGCGATTATCTCATTTCCATAATACTTCACACCTACCATACTTATTATTTTAGATAATGTATCCTTTATATATGGCAGTTTATCTTTTATGTCTTGATCTGCATTTATGAAGGTATTATTGACCGCGCTATCGATTCCGTGTTTTTCATAAGTAGCAAAAAACGCATTGACAATTTGTTCGGGAGAATTACTATTTTTTGGGTCATTACACGACGAAAAAAATAGGGTAATAGTGAATAGCAAAAATAAATTATTTTTCATTTTGAGTTTTTTTTAATTGTGTAAAAACTACTCCTTACTAATCGAAGTGGCTCGCTTCCCTGATATGTGGACGCTTGCTTCCGAAATATAATCGAAATCACTTCTTCCCCAAAACAATCTTATCCAAACCCTTTTGCGCCAGCGGATGATAATTTTTACGGTATTTATCGTAGATGCGCACCGCCATTTTTGCGCCATCGGGTGTTTTCATCATTTCAGTATAGAGCGGGTCAAGGAATTTCTGGCGGCCCACGCTGCTCAGGAACTGGTCCATAGCGCTGTAGGCGTGTTCATATTTTGCGCGCACCGCCATTACAAACCAAAGATCAGCTATCTCGCTGTTGGTGCTTTTTGTGAAACTGAATTCTTCATCCAGCAGCTTCATTTGCCTGGCCGACAGGGCAGGGGGCATGTTACGCAGAAAACGAAGCCATTCATAAGTGGTCCAGTCCTTGGTTGCCAGTTCGGCCGGTGGTGTATCCTGCAAAAAATTATCGCGCTGTGAATCTACTTTGGCAAATCGCTCCTGGCCCGCCCTTGGGCAGTTGGCGGGGATGCCGGGACCATATACCCAGGCATTAATGTTCAGCCTGGTACGCAATGCCGAATCGTCCTTTATCAGGTTCGAGTCCAGGTATTCCAGGAAGGCTTCGGAATTGATGGTTTTGAAGGCATGTTCGTTGAAGTACTTATTCAGGAACTGATCCATCTTTTCCCTTCCCACATTGATTTCCAGCAGTTTCAAGAAATGCGAACCTTTCTCGTAAGGTATATTGGTTACTCCATCTTCGGGGTCACGGCCCTTCATGTCTGCTTTCAGCCACGTATCCCTGCCTGTGGGGCCGAAGGTGGTAATATCGTCCTGCATATCCTGGTAGCCCAGTTCCCATATCATATCGGCATAGCTTTTGCCCATCATCTTTTCGGTAATACGGCGCTCAAAATAATTGGTAAAACCCTCATTGAGCCAGAAGTCGTTCCAGGTGGCATTGGTTACCAGGTTTCCGCTCCAGCTATGCGCCAGTTCGTGAGCTATCAGGTTCACCAGCGAGCGGTCTCCAGCTATAATGGTAGGTGTGCAGAAGGTGAGCCTTGGGTTTTCCATGCCGCCTATCGGGAAGCCGGGAGGGAGTACTATCATATCGTATCTGCCCCAGCGGTAGGGGCCATATAGTTCTTCGGCGGTTTTCACCATTTTGCCTACGTCTTCAAATTCATACCGGGCTTTGGCTATCATGCCCGGCTCGGCATAAACCCCTGTGCGCTCATCAATGCTCCGGAATACTATATCGCCCACAGCCAGCGCCATAAGGTAGGCCGGAATAGGTATATCCATCCGAAAACGGTATTGGCCGCTGTCGCTGAGCTGTTGCGGGTTTTCGGCGCTCATCAGCGCCATGAGTCCTTTAGGCACCTGTACCTGAGCGCCATAGGTAAACCTTATGCCAGGCCCATCGGCGCAGGGTATCCACGAGCGGGCATGTATGCTTTCGGACTGGGTATACAGGAACGGATGTTTTTTGTCGTGGGTCTGTTGCGGGTCGAGCCACTGCAGGGCGCTGGCATCCTTGCCAGTCTTGTACCATATCAGCACTGTTTTGCTGTTATCGCCCACCGGTATATGCAGTGCGCTGCCCAGGTATTTGATTGGTGAGTCGAGTGTAAACGATACTTTACTGCCATCTACAAATACACTGTCGATGGTCAGATCGTAAGTATCCAGTTTCAGTGTTTTTACCTTTTCATGGTTATTGATGGTCCATGCTGCGCTGCCGCTGATCTGCCGGGCATCCATATCTACCCTGATGTTGAGATCAAGGTGCTGCATTTCTACACTGTCGGCATTCGATAGGGTATGTTCATCTTTAGCGGCAACAACCTGGGGTTTTTGTTTCACTTCTTTGGTTGGATTATTGCCATTGCAGGCAGCAAGTAGCGTAAGTGCGAGAAGAGCGGAGCAGGTAATTTTGAGCATAAAAATTATATATTGGGAGGGTAAAAATATTGAATAATAGGGAAAGTTAATCATATAATAATATTTGCAGTCAGAAATTCCATTTGGGTGATAAATAGAAAGCTCCATTTTTGCACCTGATGTTAATTTTGTATATCCTGATAGGCGGTGTTGGGCAGGTTGAGAGCCTGAAGTCCACGTTATACCATTATTTCCTGCTATGAGCACCTGTACTTTCTTTTTGTTTGAAAAAGAAAGTACCAAAGAAAAGCAAATTTTTTTCAATCGCACCGTTGGGAAAAAAGGGCTCTGCGACTTGTATCAGCCAGCTCTTTTCAGCAGGGTGGGGCTGGTAATTCTGGCTATTCATGCTACTATTTAGCTTATGTAAGTTATTTGACTTGTCTGCGCTAGTAAGATGCATCTGTAATTCTACGGCATTTTTAAGGCCCCATTATGTGCTGATCTTTCTCACTTCATTGGGCTTGAAAAAAAAATCCCACCTGCCACTAAAATAAAAAGCCCCACATTGCGATTGATTATCAACGGAAATGAGGGGGAAAATGTCCCATTTATTTCCCGGATGGGTAATTCCTGATGTGTATTTCCTGCCTGGTGCGATTGTACTTTCTTTTTGTTTGAAAAAGAAAGTACCAAAGAAAAGCAAATTTTTTTTCAATCGCTCCGCTGAAAAAAAAGGGCTCTGCGACTTG
>CAIVEH010000025.1 GCA_903904855.1 uncultured Bacteroidota bacterium
AAATACCAGGACTTCGATCTCTGTGAAAAAAAAATAGTCAATTCATAGTAATTAGTCATACGACTGTATTTTTTACCATAAACACCCGTTAAATGCAGAAAGTAACCTGTATTGTTCTATTTATTTCTATTTTTCAGATTCGTCTGAATGCACAAATAAAACCTGTCGAAGGCAAAACTTTAAATTACCGCATTATAGGTTTTTCAACCCCCGAAGAACCAAGGACAATAGACTATACTTTTGAAATTGCTGCCGGAAATTTTTATATTGTAGATTCTTTCTCTAAAAACATTATCAGAACTACCCATACAAAGACAAACAAACTTATAGAAGAGGTACCACGATTTGGTAGCGAGTATACATGGCGGGTCATTTACAGTTTTAAAAAATCGAATAAAACTATCAGCGCATTATTTCATTTCAAAACTGGCTCTGTTCCGGAAATAGATACCAATCAGGTTCGGCTGAAAATCACTAAAACGGCTGAAAACTATAAAGATGCTTTTATTTTTCTTGACGACAATAAAATACTTTATGATATAAATGGAAACCCGGTTTGGTATTTGCCAAAATTAGAAGGGCATATGGTTACCCCAAGAAACATGAAAATTTCAAGGCAGGGGACAATAACATTCGTATCTGATCCGCCCTATGAAATTAATTATGAAGGAGACGTATTATGGAAACCACCTGCGGCAGCAACAGTAAGCGGCGACAATTCTGAGCATTTCCACCACCAGTTTACCCGCCTTGCAGATGGGAATTATATGGTACTAGGCGAAGATTCGGTAATTTATAATGCCGAACAACATGTTGCAAATAACAACAATATTCAACAATTAAAAAATGAAAAAACGGCGGTAGGTGGCAGCGGTAAAAAAATACAGTTTGGCACGCTGATAGAATATGATGCCAATGGTAAAGTATTATGGTACTGGAAATCTTCTGACTACTTTACTAAAACACATCCCGATTATTTAGTTCCACCTACCGATGGATCTGACCTGGATGTTCACCAAAACTCGTTCCACTTTGATGAAAAAAACAAAAACATTTATATCAGTTTCAAAAACATAAACCGCATCCTGAAAGTAAAATACCCTGAGGGCATTGTTATTAATGATTATGGAGGAATAACGAAACAAGGAACGCCTGAAAAAACTATAAATCTGTTTTGCGGACAGCATAGCCTGAAGCAGACACATGAAGGGTATCTGATGTTTTTCAACAATAATTATTGCCAGCCAGGTTCTCTTCCAGAAGTTGTGATGCTGGAAGAGCCCAAAACCGATAAAGACACCTTGAAATTAATATGGGAATATACCTGCAGCAGTATATATCAATCATCCTACGGCTTCCCATCTGGTGGCAATGTTATAGAACTAACCGACCATTCCATTTTTGTTTCTACCGCGGCCCCCGATAGCAGGGTATTCATTGTTAACCGTGATAAAGAAATACTATGGAGCGCCCTACCCCAGCGCTGGAATCCACAGGAAAACAGATGGACTCCTATTCCTGAATACAGGGCAAGCATAATACAGAATAAGGAAGCCCTTGAACGCCTGATATGGCATGGCGAAACAATTGACTCAAATAATGCTTCTGTGGTACATGAGAACTCAGTAAATGGCAATAAAAATGCGGGTTCCGGAGGCCAATAAATTAGTTTTTAGTTTTATTGAATAAAAAATCGTACCTTTTGCAACATTACAATAAAGAAATATGGAGATAGCACAGGAGTTGTTGAAAAAAATAAATATTATGCCGGAACGTTTTCCTAATTCCAGCAACAGTAAATGGATAAGGATTTATATGCAGTCGGGTAAAACCTGCCTTGGGTATTACAACTTTAAAGATGAAACATGGCGTGAGTTCAATGACTTACTGAACCTGCATAATACATCTACACTCAATACCAAAATGATTAAAGGCTGGCACTACTGATTCAGTACATCCTTATTTTTTCAGTTATTTAGATTATTTTTGCACCCCTATTTGTTGACCGGTAGTCAGCAATTATTTGATATTTTTCGAACCCCTGCTAATGCTGAATTAAAGCACCAGGCGTAATCGTCCCTTCAAGGATGTACTGCGATTGCTGGCAATATTCTGCTTAACATTTGTTCCATCTCTCAACAAAATGAATTCAAATGAAACAAGATCTTACCGCATTTACTCATTTGCTCAAAGAGTATATCGGATTTAAAAGTATTTCCACCGATGCCGCATTCGCATCAGGTATTTCGGAACAGGTAAAATGGCTAACACAACTCTTTGAAGGTAATGGCTTTAAAGTTGAAATCCTTAAAGGGCCGGCTACCAATCCGGTTGTTCTGGCCCAATACCATGTATCTGATAAGCTGAAAACAAAACTGATATATGGCCATTATGATGTGCAACCAGCCAGTATGGAAGATGGTTGGAAAACACAACCGTTTTACCTTACCGAAATAGGCGGAAGGCTTATTGGCCGTGGCATTGTGGACAATAAAGGGCAGAATTTCATTCACATTTATACTGCCATAAAACTGATTAAAGAAAAGAGGCTGGGCTGCAATCTGAAATTTATGCTGGAGGGTAATGAAGAAACCAGCAACCCCGATATGACAGCCCTTGTGGCTGCCAATGCCGACAAACTGAAATGCGACCAGATCCTTATTTCGGATGGCGAAATACTGGGAAGCACACCAACTATTGAAGAATCGCTGAGAGGCGGTGGTAACCTTACACTTAAATTCATCTCGGCCAAAAACGATCTGCATTCAGGGTTATTTAGCAGTGGTGTACCCAGCGCTACAAAAGAACTGATAGCCTTTCTGGCTAAAATGCTTCTGCCCGATGGCACAGTAACTATTCCCGGATTTTATGATGCGGTTGATAAAATAAAACCGGAACAAATAGAACGGAACCTGGCCTTACTGGAAATAGATAATCCAATGGTAACAGCTGGAGTAAAGGCTACTATAGGCAAATACGATTTTCATACAATGGTGGGTATATGGCCGGCAATAGAAGTAAGCGGAATACAGGCGGGTTATACCGGCGAGGGCTATAAGAACATTATACCGGCCAGCGCTTTTGCCAAAATAAATTTCCGGCTGGTGGCTTCTCAGAAACCAGAAGTTTTTGTGGAAACGTTTAAAAAATATGTTGCCGACAATGTTCCTGCGTACATTGATTACCAACTGAGTGTAGATAAATTGTCGTACCCTGTAAAGGTGAATGTATCTGATCCTGAAATACTCAAGATTATGTCTTACCAGGAAAAAGTGTATGGTGTAAAGCCCGTAATAAAAAATGTTGGTGGCGGCATACCTGTGGTAGCCGACTTCAAAAATGTTCTGGGTATTGATGCATTCCTTATTTCATTGGGTAATAACGATTGCAATATGCATGGTGTGGATGAAAACTTCAACCTTGACCTTATTCAGAAAGGACTTCAGCTGAGTGAATTAATATTGGGGTAAGCAACACTTTTCACTGAAATAACAAGCCCGGACCATTTATTGATCCGGGCTTTGTGTTTTAGTTTGCATGATCTATTTATGTTCCTCTTTATGCTTTTCAGTAAGGGCAGGTATTGGCTTACCTATACAGCCGTTAGGGGCCTGTATATGCAGCAAAGCGGCGAGTGTGGCGCTTATGTCGGTCATATCTACCGGACTGTTGGTTTCGCCCTTGGGTATATGCCAGCCATACCATATCAGCGGTATATGGGTATCATAAGGGTTCCAGCTGCCGTGTGTCATACCAGTGGTTTTTCCACCATTGTCATACCATCCCGGATTGAGGATAATTTGTATCTCGCCGCTCCTTTTTTTGTTGTATCCATTTACAGCCATTGAATGGATAGGCTGCGGCAGGGGCGTTTTATCCATATCATTCATATCAATGGTGTAGGATACCTCAGGCCTTTTATTCAGCCATTCCATAATTGACCTTTTCACTTCCCATACTTCATAGTCGGTCTTTCCAATCTGTGCATAATTCATAAACACCTGGTAGTTCACAATACCTCTTACAATGGAATCGGCGCCAAACTGCACTTTCAGGTAAGCATTGAGATCGGCAGCCATGTTGACGTAGGTGACTCCTGCCGGAATATCGAGATCAGACAGATAACTTGCATTATGTGCCCCGCCATGATCAGCAGTCATAAAAAGAAGATAGCCACCCTTGCCATACCTGCCATCGAGCCACCGCAGCAGCTCTGCAATATCCTGATCAAGGCGGAGGTAGCAATCTTCCATCTCAATAGAATTGGGTGCAAACTGGTGCCCGATATAATCTGTACTGGATAAACTTAAGGCCATGAAATCAGTTACACCATTTGTCATACCCAGATGCTCCCCTTCTATACAAGCTTTAGCCATCATTATAGAGTAGGTATTGCCGGCTGGCAGGCTCTTAAGTATTGCATATCTGTCGGTGTCGCCCAGGCTATCGAATACATGGGGGAAGACAGGCGCTTTCTCGCCTTTAAATGCCTTTTCGTAATTATTGGCATCAACGGTGCTCTGGTCATATTTATCGGGGCTTAACAACATTTTCCAACCCAGTTTCACCATGCTGTCTCCGGCTTTTCTTTTATTAAATGCCTGTAGCCAGGCAGGATTCTGATTGGGGTAATAAGTACTGGTAGTAAAGGTTCCGGTTTTATCAGTATACCAGTATGCAGCGTTTGCAAGATGTCCGGCAGGCAGTATTGCTCCCCTGTCCTTAATGGCTACACCATATACACGCGATTTCTGGTTTGTAGCCAGTCGCAACTCATCAGTGATAGTGGTAGTCAGCATATTGGCCGGGCTAAAGGATGCAGCGCCCGATTTATCACCAACCTGGTGTACATTTTTATCATCAACGCAGTATACGCCATCTCCGGTGAGATTATCGATCCAGTTATTGCCTGATATACCATGGATTGATGGTACAGAACCAGTATAGATACATGTATGCCCCGGGGCGGTATTGGCTGGCATATAGTTAACAGAAGTATTCTGGCAATTATAACCATGTTTAATAAGCCTTTTAAAACCCTCCTTACCATACATGTCAGCATAACGGTACAGGTAGTCCCAGCGCATCTGGTCAATGACAAGGCCAATAACAATTTTGGGTCTGTCCACTTCTTTTGGCTTATGCTCACAGGACGAGAAAACCACTATTAACAAAACTATAAACAGCGCAGAACGTCTCATTTTATTAGCTTTTTTAATTTTGCCCCGATAAAAGGCGTGAATGATATTAATGTAAACATACAAAAGTGCAACTAAAGTCATGAATGGATAGTTATATTTTTATTAATTTCGCCGGATATTTTTCACGCAAAGGCGCTAAGTCGCAAACTTATATTTCACGGGCCTGCAAACAGGGGCGCAAAGGCAAACAGCTGAAAAAGCGCTACCCCGAAGTATAAAACTTACGACTTACGACTAAAGACTTAAGACTGATATGGATATATTCGCAAAATTTGAGAACAGACTAGGGCCGATAGGAGACTACGCAGAAAAGTCGCCTGGTTATTTTGCATTTCCCAAACTGGAAGGGGAAATAGGTAACCGGATGAAATTCAGGGGAAAGGAAAAAATTATCTGGAGCCTGAACAATTACCTGGGACTGGCAAACCATCCCGAAGTGAGAAAAGCTGATGCCGAGGCGGCAGCTAAATATGGTCTCGCCTCCCCTATGGGTGCGAGGATGATGAGCGGTAACTCAGATATACATGAAAAACTGGAGAAGCAACTCTCTGAATTTGTGGGTAAGGAAGATGCCATGTTGTTCAATTACGGATACCAGGGCATGGTTTCGGCAATTGATGCCCTTTGCGGCAGACATGATGTGGTTGTTTATGATGCAGAATCTCATGCATGTATCATAGATGGCCTGAGGCTGATACCCAGCCACCGCTATGTATACAAGCACAATGATATAGTTGATTGCGACAAGCAACTGGCCCGTGCAACTGAACTGGTTAAGAAAACCGGTGGCGGTATTTTGGTTATCACAGAAGGTGTATTTGGTATGAGCGGCAACCAGGGCAAGATTCGTGAACTGGCTGTGCTGCGTGAAAAATATGAGTTCCGCCTGTTTGTAGATGATGCACATGGCTTCGGCACCATGGGTAAGCGTGGCGCTGGTATAGGCGATGAGCAGGATTGTATTGACGACATAGATATTTACTTCTCTACTTTTGCCAAGTCTATGGCAAGTATAGGAGGCTTCCTTGCTGCCGATAAAAAGATACTCACCTTCCTGCGCTACAATATGCGCTCTCAGATCTACGCCAAATCATTGCCTATGGCATTTGTAGAAGGCAATCTGAAACGCCTTGAACTGCTGATAAACCACCCCGAAATAAAAGAAAAACTTTGGCATAATGTGCGCCGCCTGCAGCAGGGTTTCCGTGAACGCGGATTCGACCTCGGCACTACCAACACGCCGGTAACACCTGTATTCATGAAGGGTGGCCTATACGATGCTGTGCAACTCACCTACGATATGCGCGAGAACTACAACATCTTCTGTTCAGTGATCGTGTACCCCGTAATACCAAAGGGCCAGATAGAGCTACGCATCATACCTACGGCGGCACATACCGATCAGGACATTGATGAAACACTGGCAGCATTTGATGCAGTAAGGGAGAAACTTGATAAGAAACTTTATCCGCAGGAGATGCCATTTGTGGGTGTAGGAGCGTAAACCCCAAACCCCTCAAGGGGCTTTACCAGAGCGCTGAATCTAAGCTTTCACCGATATTTGAACTTTTCACAAAAGCCATGCATTAAGTTGTATGGCTTTTTACTTTTCAAAAACTGTGAGTAATTGAAACAATTACGTTGTGTTGATTCGATAACAATCTATGGATACAACTTTGAATTTTGATACTGGAATCATACCAGAATTATACCAGCCACTGCTTTGCAATTAATGAATTTAGGAACGATGACGAAATAACTGATAAGCACAAACACGCCAATATCTGGGAAAGATTTGTACAAAGGCAAAACCCATTTAACTATTTTTATTACATTGCGCAAGATAATTTAAGTAACTATGAACAATACGCCACCACTGGTATCTTGTATAATGCCGACAGCAAACAGGGAAAAATTCATACCTCATGCTATCCGGTACTTTCAGCGTCAGAACTACCCCAACCTGGAGTTGGTAATACTGGATGATGGCGAAAATTCAGTGGCTCATTTGCTACCTGATGATAAACGCATCAATCATATCAGGCTGGAACAGAAGCTGCCAACAGTAGGCTATAAAAGAAATTTTGCCTGCAATGAGGCAAAAGGCGATATAATAGTTCATCTTGACGACGACGACTGGTATGCAGACAACTGGGTAAGCTACCAGGTAGCCGCACTTTTGGGCAGTGAAGCTGATATATGCGGACTGAGAGAACTCTACTTTTATTCGCCCTCTATGAACAAATGCTGGAAATATGTGTACCCACCCACCGATCGCCCCTGGGTGGCAGGAGCCACAATGGCGTACACCAAAGAATTCTGGAAAAAGCATCCGTTTCAGAATATACAGGTGGGAGAAGATAATAATTTTGTATGGTTTTCAGGGGGCAAAGTAGCAGCTCTACCCTATGTTGATGGTTTTGTTTCGATACTCCATCCCGGTAATACGAGCCCCAAGCATATCACCAATGTAAGGTGGGAACCATCGGATGTGAATGGGATCAGTAACATTTTGAAAAGTGATTTTAATATTTATT
>CAIVEH010000026.1 GCA_903904855.1 uncultured Bacteroidota bacterium
AAAAAACGCTCAAAAACCAGAGGGGCTGAATAGTAACCTTTGTTTGCTCTTTCAGGTTGTCGAAAAGAAATTTCCTTTCATCATCGGTAGTGGTTTCATCTTCTATAATATCAATCATCGCAGGTATCCTGGCAATAGGTCCCCGTAGGTCATGGCCTATCACCGAGAATAATTTGTCCTTCATTGAATTAAGTTCTTCCAATTGCCTGTGCTGGATTGCCAGTTGTTTATTAAGCTTTTTAGCTTTGCCCCAGTAGAAAAATAACCCCAGCAAAAATGCAATCAGGACAGATGCAATCAATTCAAGCTCATGCCGCTGGCGAACATTGTGTTTGATCAGTGTTTCCAGTTCCCTGATTTGCTGATTTGTTTCGAGCTGCCAGGAAGAACCAATATTTGCAATTTCTTTGGTTTTATCGATATTGAAAACGGTGTCTGTAAGGTTTTGCTTTTCTCTCAGTGCGGCCAGGGCTTCCTTAAATTTCCCTTGTTGCTCCAGCAAGGAGGCTATATCACCATAAACATTGGCAAGGGAAACCTTGCTTTGTATCCTTTCAGCAAGTTCCTTAGCTTTCATCAGATATTGCATCGCTGAATCAGGCTCGGATTTCTCTTTTATCCTTGCAATCTCCATCAAAAAATTCGATTGAAATTCGGGCATATTATTAGTCATTGCTGCCGATAATCCCTTCTGCAAATAATTAATAGCCGTATCTAATGCACCTTTACTCTGGTAATACTCGCCCAGGTATAACAGGCTTTCACTATGGGAAGCAAGGAGTTCCGGCTTTCCGCTTTCATTCAAAGCTTTAAGAAACATCTGCAAGGCAGAATCCTGTTTTCCCTGTCCGGCATACCATACACCAATAGCGTTGTATAAATAAATAGTCGCATCCGTAAGCGGCGTTTTATTACTGACCTCAACTCCTTTGCTGAAATACCTCCACGCATTATCCTTATCATTCATAAGGATATAAATATTGCCAAGATTCATATAATTGAGTAACAGGCCATGGTAGTCAGTTACTGAGTCATATATCTTTAGAGCATCAATGAAATATTTAGTAGCAACATTGTAGTTACCTTTATTGGCCTCCATTGTACCCAGGTTATGGGTTATTTCTGCCACACCTTTAAGGTCCTTGTTTTCGCGATAGATTTTTAGGGCTTTCAATGCCCTTGTTTTGCCTAAGTCTATCCTCCCCTGATTTTCATCAATTACCGAGAGCTTGGTAAGTATTCTTGCAGTTCCTAAATCATATTTACTGGATCTGGCAAAATCCATAGCTTGCTCAGCATACCAGTTTACCGAGTCCAGATTCTTTTCAGAATAGTAAGTAAGGATTTTTACGTATGCATCAATCTTATCTTCCTTCCTGGCTGACTTGCCAGATAAAGAAATCAATTGACCTATAGTCTCCTGGGCAGACAATAAAACTGGCATCAATAGAAAAAAGCCAATTACAGGTAAAAATTTCATTCAGATTGTTTAAGTAATCTACAAAAGTAGCACAATATTATAAACGCTTGTTAACAATTGTGCACATAAATACATATAAAATAATTTAAAACGAAAATAAACATAAATAATATATCGTTTATTTCATGTTTAATAGTGGTGATAATGAATGCTTGCTAACTTTATTTTCTAGTTCTCTTAAAATCTGATAGTTTCGCCAAATAATAAGTGGAAACAAACATGAATGATATCCGTCATAACTGGACAAAGGAAGAAATTACCGAAATATATGAAAGACCATTAATTGGGCTTATTCTTGATGCAGCAGATATGCATCGCCGCTATCATAAGGTTGGCGAAGTGCAGATCAGCAGCCTACTATCTGTAAAAACCGGTGGATGTTCTGAAGATTGCGGTTATTGCCCCCAGGCAGCCAGGTATCAGACAGGAGTGAAAGTGCAGGCATTGATGAAAACTGACGAAGTAGTGGCAGCTGCAAAAAGTGCCAAAGCCGGAGGAGCCTCCAGGTTTTGTATGGGTGCAGCCTGGAGAGAAGTTAGGGATAATACCGACTTTGACCGGGTGCTGGAAATAGTAAAAGAGGTTAACAAACTGGAGATGGAAGTATGTTGCACTCTGGGTATGCTAAATGAATACCAAGCTGAAAGGCTGGCTGAAGCAGGCTTATATGCTTACAATCACAATATAGATACCTCTGAAGAACATTATCATGAGGTTATTACAACACGTACTTATGATGACCGGCTCAATACCCTGGAGCATGTAAGAAAAGCCGGGATTTCTGTTTGCAGTGGCGGCATAATAGGACTGGGAGAAACGGATGAAGACCGGGCAGGCATGTTGCTTACATTGGTAAATCTGCCTGAACATCCGGGATCAGTACCAATTAATGCACTGGTACCTGTGGCCGGTACACCTCTTGGCGAGAATAACAGGGTTCCTTTTGATGACCTGGTTCGTATGGTTGCCACCGCAAGAATATTGATGCCCCGTTCTGCAGTCAGGTTATCAGCCGGAAGGCTTGAACTTTCGGTGGCAGAGCAGGGAATGTGTTTCCTGGCTGGCGCTAATTCTATATTTGCAGGCGATAAACTGCTTACCACTGCCAACCCTGAGTTTAATGCTGATGTAGCCATGTTCCGCACTCTTGGGCTAAGGCCCAAGGCAGCATTTGCCGATGGCCACCCTAAAAACAGAGAGAAAGCAATAGCACATGAACCCTGTTGAGCAATATCTTGCCTCCCGGCTTGAAGAAAGAAAAGTGGCCGGCAATTTAAGAAAGCTCAGTACACACAGGGCAACTGTTGATTTTTATTCCAACGACTATCTGGGTTTTGTAACTAGTGGGATACTGGCTGATGAACTGCAGAGATCATCGCTGAATATTAAACCGGCGACAGGCTCTACCGGTTCCCGTTTATTATCAGGCAATACTACTCTGGCCGAAAATCTGGAAAAAAACATTGCGGCATTTCACAAAGCCGAAGCTGCTCTGCTGTTCAATTCAGGCTATGATGCCAATGTTGGTTTACTGTCATGCATTTCCAGCAGGCATACTACAATTCTATCCGATGAACTGTGCCATGCCAGTCTGATTGATGGTATAAGGCTGAGCCAGTGCAGCCGGAAATATAAATTTGCACACAATAACCTGGAAGAACTGGAATCACAATTAAAAAAGCACATTAATGATGGGCCTGTAATAGTAGTTGCAGAATCCGTTTATTCCATGGATGGCGATATGGCTCCTCTGAAAGAAATGGCAGATTTATGCATTAGCCATGGCGCTCAGCTTATTGTGGATGAAGCTCATGCCACCGGGCTATTCGGAGACAAAGGCGAAGGACTGGTATGTGCATCCGGGTTGCAGGATAAAGTGTTTGCAAGGATAAATACATTCGGCAAAGCTCTGGGATGTCATGGAGCAGTCGTTCTGGGCAGCAATCTTTTACAGCATTATCTTGTCAATTTTGCAAGGACGTTTATCTATACCACAGCACTTCCGGAACACTCTTTGCTTGCCATAGAGAGCGCTTACCGGTATATGAACAGCAATAACTTTACAAACCAGCCATTACACGATTTAATTGCCTTCTTCAGAAATGCCATTAAGGAAAGCAGAATGAATGGATGGACCGACAGTACCAGCCCCATACAGGCACTGATTGCAGGTGATAACATCCGGTGCAAACAACTTGCCATAAAGCTACAGGAAGCCGGATTACAGGTTAATGCGATCCTACACCCTACAGTACCGGCAGGTATGGAGCGGCTAAGGGTTTGCCTGCACGCATTCAACACAAAAGAGGAAGTGGCAAGACTTTTCCAAGTACTTGCTACTGAATATTAAATTCAGCTCCTTTTGTCGAGGTAATACATATTAATACACCCCTTGTTTTTAGCTTCAATTTTCCCCCTGTGAATGCAATTGAAGTTATCTTTTATTAAATGGTAGGTAGATTCAGAAATATTGATTTTTCCTTCTTCACTGTTTTGTTCAATCCGTGATGCAACATTTACAGTGTCTCCCCATATATCGTAAGAAAATTTGGTGACGCCTACGATTCCTGCAACCACATTGCCACTGTTTATGCCTAACCTGATACCAAATGTTTTGTTGCCTTGCTGCAGTTTTCGCTGGTACATAAAATCCCTTATTTCTAAAGCTGCCGCTGCAATGTCAATGGCGTGGCCCGGATTAGCCACTGGCAGACCTGAAACGGCCATATAGGAATCACCTATAGTTTTAATTTTCTCAATCTGGTATCTGGCTAATATATCGTCAAATGCTTTGAAGCATATATGCAGTTCTCCCACCAATACCTGAGGCGACATTTGCTCTGCTGCCGAGGTGAAGCTTACAAAGTCGGTAAAGAGTACAGTTACATCAAAAAAATGCTTTGCATCGGCATACCCTTTTGCCTTTAGTTCCTCAGCAACTTCAGCCGGAAGAATATTCAGTAGAAGATCTTCTGACCTTTTCTTTTCTTTTACCAATGCACGGTTGAATTTCTTCTGAATAATAATAGTCCGGTAAGCCAGGATAGAAATTACCAGTAAAGCAATCAAGCCCAGAATATAAAAATAACGTTCACGGTTCTTTTGTTCCATGTCCCTGATATTTTTATCAAGCTCATTTTTTTGCAATTGCAGATTAGTCTTCTGCAATGCAAGCCTGCTTGCCTGAAAATCAAGCTGGCTTTGTTGCAATTTCAGATTCGCGGCCTGTAGCGCTTTGTCCCGTTCTGATAGTATCAGTGTATGGTTGGTTTTCTCAAGTTGGTTTTGTTTTTCATTCAACTCAATCGACTTATTCTCCAGATGCTTTTCTACAACCTCCTTTCCGGTTATTAATGAATCTACGCGCCTGCCAAATTTATATACCAGGTGCTTCTGCTCTATTTTAAGTGCTTTTTTAGAATTACGTTTCAAAGAGATCATTTTTCGGTAGCTATCCAGCGCACCAGCTACATTTCCTGCCAGGTTCTGTGCAGCGCTTAGCGTTTTATAAGCCTTTTTCATCAGGTTGATATCACCTGAAACTTCACCTGAGCTTATTGAACGATTCAGGCAGTCAATAGCCTTATTTATATTTATTGTCTGGTCTTTGGAAACCGAATCACCTGGCACGAAATTCTCTAAAGGCTGCTTTGCTATTTTCAGGTAAATTTCACCGAGGTTCCTATAGCTATAAGCCATAATTGCGGTATCCTTCTTTTCTGTAGCGGTTTTCAGGATTTTATATTCGCATTTCAACGCTTCGGTTAGTTGTCGCAACTGCTGGTTTGCATTGGTTTCTTTTTTCTCCTGTGCATGTCCTGCAAAGGGTATCAGAAATAAAATAGCAAGTATGAGTTTATCCATGGTAAAATAATTTCAGATGAATTTTAAAACCAGGAACATCTGAAATTATTTTTTCAGCAGGTGCAGCTTGGATTTGTTGCTTCCTGAGAGTGAAGCATCTTGGGATTATAGTAAAAATAAGCATTTCTACACTAATTTTGACACTGATGTTATCCAATTTACCAAAGAAATTTAAAGGTTTGCTGCCTACCAAGGCAGAGTGGGCTAAAATTATGAAGCTGCAGATGATACAAAATTAAGAGCAACCCTTATCCGCATAATGATCCAATCAATAGCAATAGCAGGCATTCACACAGGTATTGGCAAAACAATAGCATCGGCAGTAATAGCCGAAGCTATCGGAGCTGACTATTGGAAACCGGTGCAGGCGGGAGCAGAAGAACGAGATGCAGTTACAGTGCAACAGTTACTTACCAATGGCGAAACCAGAGTGCATAAAGAAGCTATTGTTTTATCCCAGCCTATGTCTCCTCATGCCGCTGCCGCTATCGATGATATAGTCGTTGATTATACAAAATTCATCTGGCCACAAAGTAAAAATAAGCTCATAGTTGAAACAGCCGGTGGCCTTTTATCGCCCATGTCATCTTCCACCACAATGGCCGATTTTATAAGCCACTATAAGTTGCCGGTAATTCTTATTGCTCAGAATTATCTCGGCAGCATCAACCATACTTTGTTAACCCTCGAAGTATTGAAAAGCAGAGGAATAAAATTGCTGGGGCTGGTAATGAATGGCGCCGCCAATACTTCATCTGAATCTTTCATTGAGGAATATAGCCATGTACCTATAATTGCCCGGATAACTCATATCGATATTGCTGATAATCACAACATAGTAAAATGCGCAACTACGATCCGGCCTCATATACTGAGATATGTTTAGTTTTGGCCTTCAATTCAACCATTCAGTTTAAATGTCCACAATAAAAGAGCGCGACAGGCAGGTGATCTGGCATCCCTATACAGCAATGAAAGCCTGGCCCGAGGCTATAGCAATTGTAAAAGGAGAAGGTGTTTATCTCATTGACGAAAACGATAACTGGTACATAGATGCCATATCTTCGTGGTGGGTCAATCTGCATGGCCATGCACATCCTTATTTAGCGCAGAGAGTAAGTGAGCAGATAGCCTTGCTGGAGCATTGCATGTTTGCGGGGTTCACACACGAACCTGCTGTAAGACTGGCAGAGCGACTACTGGAGATATTACCCGAAGGCTTAAAAAAGGTCTTTTATTCCGACAATGGTTCTACAGCAGTAGAAGTAGCTATAAAAATGGCGTTGCAATACTGGACAAACAAAGGCATAAAAAAGAATAAACTGCTGGCTTTGCAAAACGCTTATCATGGCGATACATTCGGCGCAATGGCAGTAAGCGGAAGAAGTGTTTTTACTGAAGCATTTACTGATTTCCTTTTTGAGGTTGATTTTATTCCCTTCCCCGATAAACAGGATAGCTCTTACAGTCTTGCAACCCTTGAAAGATTGCTGCAGAATGGCGATGTAGCTGCCTTTATTGTGGAACCACTGGTGCAAGGCTCAGCCGGTATGCAAATGTATGATGCCGATACCCTGGAATTGTATTTCAGCCTGTGCCGCAAATATGGAACACTTATTATTGCTGATGAAGTAATGACAGGATTTGGCCGCACCGGGCCACTTTTTGCCTGCGATTACATTCACACGCACCCCGATATTATTTGCCTCTCCAAAGGCCTTACCGGTGGCGCTATGCCAATGGGCGTTACTGCAACAACTCAGGATATTTTTGATGCCTTTTATGATGATGATAAGTTGAAAATGCTCTACCACGGCCACTCCTATACCGCCAACCCCACCATCTGTGCCGCAGCACTTGCCAGCCTCGATTTATTGCTGCAGGATAGTTGCACCGAAAACAGGAAAAGGATCATTAAAGCACATGCCGCATTTGCGGCATCCATTTCAAACCATCCTGCTGTTGCTGACATCAGGCAAATGGGAACAATCATTGCTATAGAAATTGCAACTGAAACACCATCTTATCACAACAGCCTGCGAGATGTGATGTATCGTTTTTTTCTGAGCAAAAAAATAATCATGCGCCCTCTTGGTAATATTATTTACATCCTGCCACCGTATTGTATCAGTGATGAAGAACTGGATTATATTTATCGTTCTATAACGGAATTGCTAGGCTCATTATAAATATCTACTTTACAAGGTAATATTTTTTAATTCTATTATTTATCAAACTTGCATGTAAGGCTGATGTAATTCCGGTAATTTCAATGGATATTTCAGTACAGTACGATTGGTTTTCTTATAATAACAAATAAAATATTATATCGTTTCTTTAGCAGGAGTCGTTGCATGCCACTAAATTGTAGTATATATTTCTCTTCTTATTCTTTTAACTTATTTCCCTTTTAGTTTTTAATATCTTTGGGGTTCGGAATATTTGAATTTTTAAATTTTTGGGTGCATGAAGCGTTTAGCGATATTGGGGTCAACAGGATCGGTTGGCACGCAGGCATTAGAAGTGGTGGCTGCGCATCCTGATCTGTTTGAAGTGGAGGTGCTGAGCGCGCATAGTAATGCAACCCTGCTTATAGAGCAGGCAAGGAAGTTTAAACCCAATGCGGTTGTAGTAACCGATGAAACAAAATATAAAGAGGTAAAGGATGCTCTGCTTATGCTACCCATAAAGGTGTTTGCAGGTCAGCAGGCTTTGTGCGATGTGGTTCGGTGGGAAAGTGTAGATACCGTACTTGGAGCAATATTAGGCTTTGCTGGTCTGCAGAGCGTACTGGCGGCAATAGAAGCCGGTAAGCGCATAGCGCTTGCCAATAAAGAAACCCTTGTAGTAGCCGGCGAGCTGGTAATGCAGAAGGCTATTGAAAACAAAGCGTTGATAATACCGGTCGATAGTGAACACTCTGCAATTTTTCAGTGCCTGGTGGGCGAGGATATGGATACGGTGGAGAAAATGATCCTTACTGCTTCAGGAGGGCCTTTCCTTGGCCGCAAACCCAATTACCTGGTGAATGTAAAGGCCAGTCATGCCCTGCAGCACCCAAACTGGAGCATGGGCGCCAAAATAAGTATCGACAGCGCTACACTAATGAACAAAGGGCTGGAGATAATTGAGGCAAAATGGCTATTCGGGCTGCAGAACGACCAGATTGATGTGGTGATCCACTCGCAATCAGTGATTCACTCCATGGTGCAGTTTACAGATGGTTCTATCAAAGCGCAGATGGGCCTGCCCGATATGAAACTACCTATACAATATGCACTTGCTTTTCCGCAGCGTATCCATAATAACTACAAGCGTCTTGATTTTAAAGATTTTCCGAAACTAACATTTGAGCCTGCCGATTATAAAACTTTCCGTAATCTTGCCATCGCAAAAGAGGTGTTGTACAAGGGTGGTAATGCGGCATGTGTTATGAATGCGGCAAATGAAATGGTGGTACATGCTTTTTTGCAGAATAAAGTAGGCTTCCTGGAGATGAGCGATATGATAGAAAAGACACTGGAGCAGGTGCCATTTATTGAGCATCCCGGCCTGGACGATTATAAAGAGAGCGATGCCGAGGCAAGAGTTTTTGCAACAGAGTTTATTAAGAAAAGCCAGTTGTCTATTTATTAGTATATAGTCTTTAGTACTTAGTCTAAAGACTTTAAAGACGAAAAATTAAACAATTGAATTATATAATCAATAATATTTAAATAAAAACAAAACATTCAGGTCTTCAACTTTAGACTAACTACTAAAGACTTTAGACTTTTTAAATTCCAGATAAGAAAAAATGCATTCACTTACTATATTATTAATGTCGGGCACCTTGGTTAAGGTGGTTCAGTTGTTTGTGGCCTTATCACTGCTTATTGTATTGCACGAGGGCGGGCACTTTTTCTTCGCCAAGTTATTCAAGACAAGGGTTGAAAAATTTTACCTCTTCTTTGATTTCCTTTTCCCATTTTCCGGGCTGCTCAATTTCGCTCTGTTCAAGAAAACGAAGGGCGAAACCGAATATGGTATTGGCTGGTTCCCACTGGGAGGCTATGTTAAGATAGCTGGTATGGTAGATGAGAGCATGGATAAAGAGCAGATGGCCCTGCCGCCTCAGCCCTGGGAGTACCGCAGCAAGAAGCCTTATCAGCGGCTATTCATTATGCTGGGAGGTATTATAGTAAATACACTGCTGGCAATTGTGCTGTACATTATCGTTTTCGGCGTTTATGGTGAGGAATATTTGCTGACCAGGAATGCAAAATTCGGTATTGCGGTCGACAGCCTGGGAAGAAGCATAGGCCTGCAGGATGGTGATATTATCAGGTCGGTAGATAATCAGCCTATTGAGCGTTTCGACCGTATTCCTATGGCAATTGTTTATAGTCACAACCAGACAGGGACTATTGAGGTTACCCGGGATAATAAAGATATGACCATTAATATCCCATCGGGCACTGTTCGCAAGATGCTGAAAATGCAGAAGGGAGGATTTATGGCGCCTGCCGTACCTGCCATTGTAGATTCACTTTTCCCAAATGGTACTGCAAAAAAAATAGGGATTCAGGTTGGCGATAGTATTGTAGCCATGAATGGGACACCTGTCAGGTTCCTCAATGAAGTAGATGAAATAAAAACAGCCAACTATGATAAGCCTTTAACCATAACCTTGAAAAGGAATACAGAAACAGTAACTGTAAATACAGTTATAGCAAAAGATTCACTGATAGGCATCGGTTATTGCAAGCCGCAGAAATTTTTCCATTTCGAGGTAATACACTATAATCCCTTCCAGGCCATAGTAAGGGGTTTTGGATATACTTTCGAACAGTTCGGATCTTATCTCAGCCAGTTCAAATTGATATTTACATCTAAAGAAGTAAAACCAAATGAAAGTCTGGGAGGAATAATCAGTTTCGGGAAAATCTTCCCTTCCGAATTCGATATGCGCCAGTTCCTGATGCTTACAGCCTTTGTATCCATCATACTTGCCTTTATGAACCTGCTGCCAATTCCAGGCCTGGATGGCGGTTATGTAATATTCCTGCTGTTCGAAATGATAACCGGTAAAACAGTAAGTGAGAAAGTAATGGAACGGGCTACTACAGTAGGCCTGGTATTATTGCTTACACTGATGGTATATGCCAACGGGCTGGATATTTTCAGGTTGTTTAAACATTGATAATAACCTGAGGCATAAACAGCAGTCTACCTTTAAGAAATAAAGCTATGAGCCAGGTAACCATACTTATGGCTTATGAACCATTTCAGGGATTACGTATTTAATAAGCTACGGTCATTTTAATCATATAATTTATGCTGGTACAAAACATAAAAGTTACGGTTGATGCAATTGTATTCAGCACATCAGGCGGCAGACTACAGTTGCTGCTGGTAAAAAGGAAGTTTGATCCGGGTAAAGGTATGTGGGCATTTCCCGGCGGGTTTGTGGAAGATGATGAAGAATTAGAGATAGCTGCTGTGAGGGAACTTGAAGAAGAAACCGGGTTAAAACTTACTGCAATGACCCAATTGCACACCTTTGGAAAAGTAGGCAGAGATGCACGTGGTCGCACTATTTCAGTGGCATACTATGCTATTATTACCGGCGCTTCACAGGCAGTAAAAGGAGCAGATGATGCCGAAAAAGCAGAGTGGGTGGATGTGGCCAGCATAAATGAAATGGCTTTTGACCATATGGAAATTCTGGCATTAGCTTTGAAGCAATTGAGCGATAAGCTACACATGGCCAGGTAGCAAATTATTTTTTGCAAGTTGATTTCTTAGCTGTGAAGTGTTTTTTTTCAATTACGGCTAATTTGAAGAAGTATTCTTAAACAATCAGGTTATAAATATTAATTTTATAATTTTTTTCATACTTTTGCAATCGATATTTTTCAACCTATAAAAAGCAATAAAAATGAAGAAAATTACCTTTATAACGGTAATAATCCTATCTGGATTTCTGATACCAAAAACCAGCTTTAGCCAAACAACCATCTCAAAATGGTATAACCAGTGGAACGCCAATAATGACGGAGTAGCCGGGGCTTTATACTACTGGTTTACATATCCTGACAGCAATATATTGATACCTGGTTCCTGGGGCGGGGGAACTGCCAGTAATATAGGAATTCATGGTATGGGGTTTTCATTTGACCCTACAGATCATTCTTATTCGTATAATTTCAATAATCCGGTATTGCCTGCTATGATTGATACCGGCCAGTCGTTTACAGTGGATAGCTTTATGTTTTACTATAACTATGTAAGGAATAACCCTTCCACAACTGTGGTAGACAGTGTAATTATAGAGTTTACACGTACAGCATTTACCTCATCCCCGGACTCTGGAGTTTATAAATTACAATTTATAAGTCCTTTTACATTATCCGATTCATGGACAACAGATCCGTTCACAGGCTATTCAGCTGATGGCCTGCCGAGATTCAGTACTGCTATTGTAGATAATAACATTTTAAAAAATGACATACTGGATTCCTGTAAGATGCCATCTCCAGGTTCAAAAATGCGTTATGCAATACCACTTACCAATAGTTCGACCCATATTACCTCAACCACAGGGGTTTTTACTACCCAGGATTCAATGACAATCAATCTTGGCAGTGGTATTTATTGTAAATATCCTGAAAAATTGGTTGCCTATGTTTATTTTAAAAGTGGTGTAAACTACGTTTTAAATACCCCGGCTACTTCAGCTAATTTTATGCTCCTCTATGCAGGCAACCCAACCAGTTCAACCGGTACGCCATTTGGGCAGACGCCATCCTACCCTGTAACAGGATATCCAGGTTCTTATAATACCGGATTAATTAATAATAATTCAACCAGATATGGTGTAGGCGGTGGATTTACCTTCAGTTCTCATGAGATATTAATACCTGCCAATGCCTATACTTTTGATGTTGGATTTGAGGTGCCAGCATATGGATTTCACGTAAAATATGTAACACCTGTTGCTCCAATATCAGGCCTGTCATCGGTATGCGAAGGTTCAACTATAACATTGACCGACCCTACGCCAGGTGGCACCTGGAGCAGCGGTTATACACCTATTGCCACAGTGGGCGCTACTACAGGCATAGTTACAGGTGTGTCGTGGGGTTATATTAATATTACTTACACTACTCTGGCAGGCTACGCAATAAAGCCGATATATGTAAATCCTATACCATACTCAATATCAGGGTCTTCTACAATGTGTACTGGGACTCCTTTAAGTTTATATGATGGTTCACCAGGCGGATCATGGAGCAGTTCTCCTCTTACAGTAGCAACCGTGGGTTCATCTTCCGGCGTCGTTAACGGACTTACAGCAGGAGTAGCTACTATTACCTATGCCTATCCGACAGGTTGTCATGTTACCAGGCCCATTACTGTAAATACTGTACCTTCTTCAGGGAGCATCAGCGGTTCATCAACAGTGTGTACAGGCAGCACGATAACTTTAACTGATGGTATAGCCGGCGGAGTATGGTCGTCTTCCGGCACAGGGATCGCTACAGTTGGCAGCTTATCGGGGATTTTGAGCGGAGTTACCCTGGGAACGGTTAATATCAGCTATACAGTAACAAATAGTTGCGGCTCATCCACAGCCGTTAAGTCCGTTACCGTAAGTTCAACACCATCTGCCGGCATTATTACCGGCGCATCTTCGGTATGTGTGGGAAGCACAATTACATTGACAGATGGTGCAACAGGCGGTGTATGGTCATCATCAGGCACTTCAATTGCAACTGTTGGCAGCACCGGTATAGTAACGGGTGTTTCGGCAGGCACAGTGGCTATAAGTTATACAGTAACTACCCCATGCGGCACTGCAACTGCAATAGCAGCTCTTACCGTTAACCCGTTAACTTCGGCTGGCACAATAGCGGGGCCATCATCAGTTTGCGTACTGGCAACAATAACACTTAGCGATGGCGTTGCCGGTGGTGTATGGTCTTCAACGAACACCAGCATTGCAACAGTGGGCAGCACAGGCATTGTAACCGGTGTTGCAGCAGGAACGGATAGTATACTTTATACTGTAACCGGCATTTGCGGTACAGTATCGGCAGCACAGCCAATAACTGTAAATCCTTTACCAGTGGCTGGCATAATTAGTGGACTGCACACTGTATGCGCTGACAGCGCAATTACATTGACAGATACAATTGCAGGCGGAAGCTGGAGCAGCGTTACAACCGGCATTGCCACAATTGGTACTTCCGGAATAGTAGCAGGTGTTTCGGCAGGCACAGACAGTATAAAATATACTGTAACCAATGTATGCGGCAGCGCAATAGCATCGTTCTTAATCACTGTTAACCCATTGCCCAATGCAGGTACTGTATCCGGCGCTTCTACAGTTTGTACAGGTAGCAGTATTACCCTTACCGACTCTATAAGCGGTGGTTCATGGACAGCAACAAACAGTGATGCATTTATTTCCACAACAGGGGTTGTATTAGGCATGATTACAGGTATGGACACTATAAAATATACTGTTACCAATGTTTGCGGTACAGCCACTTCGAGTAAAGTAGTATCGATTATTACAGTACCTGATCCAGGCGTAGTAACCGGGCCGGATACAGTATGTATTCCATTAGCTATCACAATGATTGATACAGTAACCGGAGGTATCTGGAGTATTTCCAACAGCAATGCTACAATTGGTACTTCGGGGTCTGTAACCGGAGTAACAGCAGGAACTGACACTGTTGTATATTCGGTAACCAATACCTGTGGAACCAGTACTGCTCATAAATTACTTGTTGTAAGCGATTGCATCAATGGTGTAAAGGAATTGCCTGCTGGAAGCCTGTCAATAAAAATATATCCAAACCCTGCCCGGGATAATATTACTGTTGTATCAACAGAGCTGATCAAAACGATTGCAATAACCAATACACTTGGCCAGAATGTATTCAGCAGCGAATATCATGATAATAAGATTATAATAAGCCTGAAAAAATTGCCAAATGGCATTTACTATTTGAAAGTGAATGACATTAGTTACAAGGTAATAAAGGAGTAATGCAACCAATTTAATGTGCAAAGACCACCTCGCGAGGTGGTCTTTGCATGTTTACCCACCAGCAGCGGGCTATAAAAGTTTCAATTGCCTGGTGTTCTGCAAAGGGTAATCTTCTGAAAAAAATTATGGAGAGGGAAGTCTTCCGGCTCACCAAAAAATAATTCGGAGCCAATATTTGCTTCAGTTTATACAGGTCACAGAACTTTCACCTACTTGAATGAGCCGGTAACAAAGAAAATGCCAAGGAAAATTAAGAGGGCCTTCTCTTTTTTTGAGATGGCCCTTTAAGAATACTGTGTATTGGTATTAAACCTTTGGTTTATCCCAGTTAAACATCCAGTGTATATCATACTTATCAACACACATCCCGAACCATGCACCCCAGAAAGTATCCTGAAGCGGCATGATTATTTTACCGCCCTCAGAAAGTTTGCTAAAGGTGTGGTTACACTCGTCCTGAGTATCGAAACGCAGAGAAACAGAGATATTATCGCCTATAGTAGCTCTGTGATTTTCCGAACTGTCGCAGAAAAACATCTTTGATCCGGCCATTTCCATTACTCCATGGAGAACCTTGTTTTTCTGCCCCTCGGTTGATGGTTTGGGCGCATCGCTGTAACGGACAATATTAATAATTTTCCCACCCAGTACCTCTTTGTAATAATTCATGGCTTCTTCACAATTGCCATTAAAATAGATATAAATGTTGGCTTGCATAATTACATGTTTTGAGCAAATATAAACTAATAATTCGTTCTATTATCAGATCAATTACATCCAGTCTCAGTCAAAAGCAGAACCTTGTAATAGCCAGAGTTATTAATCTTAGCTTAATTCGTGCATGGGATTTAGGGGTTCAAAGGTAATTACCTTACCTTTGCGCCGCTATGCAAATAGAAGTATTAAAATCCAAAATACACCGGGTAAAAATTACCGAGGCAAACCTGCATTATATTGGCAGCATCACCATAGATGAAGATCTGATGGATGCTGCAAACCTGATTGAGAACGAAAAGGTGCAGGTTCTTGATATTGAGAATGGCGAGCGCCTGACCACCTATGTAATTAAAGGCACAAGAGGATCGGGAATGATATGCATGAACGGTCCTGCTGCAAGACGAATAAATGTGGGCGACCTTGTCATTATTTTATCATACGCCATGATGGATTTTGAAGAAGCCAAAAAGTTTAAACCTTTTATTATTTTCCCCACTGAAGGCAATACTTTGTAATAACCTTCTATTAAGTATATTTATACGATTATGAAGAAAACCCTTATTACGATATTGCAATATGTGGTATTTCTGGGGTTGGGAATCTATATCGTCTATCATATGCTGCATCAGCTGACTGATAAACAGGAAGCTGAACTGGTTGCAGCCATCAGGAGTATTAATGCTTTTTATCTGATTCCTATCTGTACTGCAGGTTTTTTCTCTCATTTTTTCCGTGCATTACGTTGGCGGTATCTGCTAGAAACAGTAGATATGCGGCCAACAGTACTGAATACATCGATGGCGGTGATGATAGGGTATATAACCAACCTTGCGTTGCCACGTGCGGGTGAAGTGGCTAAATGTACTGTACTAGCCAAATATGAAAAGATGCCGGCTCATAAAATGATCGGGACCATTGTAGCAGAAAGGGCATTTGATATTTTCTGCCTGATAATTATTGCTATAGCGGCATTTATTCTTCAGTTCAACTGGATAGACGATTATATTGGAGTAAGAATGGTAAGGCTGGGCCAAAAGATAAAATCCAATGTGCCATTGTTAATCGGGATTGCTGGTGGTCTTACCCTTATTATTACAGCAATCGTAATCATTTACAAAAGGAGCAAGGAGACAAAGTTTGGCAGGTTTATGAAAGAAATGAATCGGGGTATTCTTTCAATACTGCACATGAAAAAGAGGTGGCAATTCATTGGATATACTGTACTTATATGGCTCATGTATGTGCTGCAGATTTATATAGGACTTAAAAGCCTTCATGATACTCATGACCTTACTCCCCTGGCAGCGCTCGTTGTGCTTGTTTACGGCAGTGTGGGTATGATAGTAACACCAGGTGGCATAGGTTTATATCCATTCCTGGTAGCTCAGATTTTAGGTGTTTATCTTATCAGTGATGTTCCTGCACAGGCATTTGGATGGATTGCATGGGTAGTTCAGACAGGCATAATAATAGTATTGGGGGTAGTTTCTCTTTTATTTATTCATCCGTATAACCGCAATAGAGATGAAAAAGCTGCATTGGATACAGCAAAAAATATATAACAGAGAAGACATGGCGAGGCAATGCCACGTATGGCGGGCTAGTGGTAAAAAACTTGTGTTTACCAATGGTTGTTTTGATATTCTTCATCATGGTCATCTTGATCTCCTGGCCAGGGCTGCCGATTTTGGTAATATTCTTATACTGGCACTTAATACAGATAGTTCGGTGCAAAGGCTTAAGGGTCCTGAACGCCCGATAACCAATGAAACTGACAGGGCTTTCCAGGCTGCCTCCTTACTTTGTGTTGATGCTGTTTGCCTGTTTGATGAAGATACCCCTGAAGCTTTAATAAAACTATTAAAACCAGATGTGCTGGTTAAAGGCGGTGATTATACAATAGAAAATATTGTAGGAGCTGAATTTGTGCAGAGCTGCGGAGGGAGTGTGGAAATTATACCTTTTGTGGATGGGTATTCGACTACTTCAGTTATTGAAAGGATCAGAAAGCTGTAATACCGGTTTAAGAAAATTGCAGACATCATCTTTGTCTCAGCAAATTGCTTCAATTCATAAAAGAGCCTTTTTAGTGGCTCCTCCAATTTAATTAATGTATAAAATAGAAATAAAACACTCTTTTAAATAGGTTTATATAGCTGTATATTCTACACTTTAAATTCGGGGTTCGCTGAACCCTGAATTTGCTTGGGAAATAATTTAATATCAGTATATCATATAGAAAATTCCACCCGCCGCCCATTATTAAGAAATTGTAAACTTTTAAAGTCCCCCAACAATAAAGCTTAATTTTACTCCGTATAGTTCAACTACTTACGACTATCGACTTACGACTTAGGACTGAAAAAACATGCTGAAATCGAATAAGCAGACAATAGTACGCGACATAAGCTGGCTTTCCTTTAACGCCAGGGTATTGCAAGAGGCAAAAGATGAATCAAATCACATTCACGATCGTTTGCGTTTTCTGGGAATTTTTTCCAACAACCTTGATGAGTTTTTCAGGGTGAGGGTGGCAGCACTTAATAAGATGGTGTTATTGGGAAAAGCGGCTAAAATGCACATGGAGGCCAACCCTGATAAGATCCTGAAGAAAATTCAGCAAACAGTTATTACCCAGCAAGCGGATTTCGACAGTACGTATTCTGAGATAATAACCGAGCTGGAACGGAAAAACATCTTTATAAAAAACGAGAAGCAACTGTCTAAACATCAAAAGGCATTTGTAACAAAGTTGTTTGAAGAAAAAATCAGGACCCAGATCATTCCGCTGATGATTGAATCCATACCTCAGATGCCACTTTTGCGCGATAAATCCATCTACCTGGCGTGTGTATTGGGAAAAACGAATGAATCAATGAGCCAGCGCTATGCATTGATAGAAATACCTACCAAGGTGCTGCCCCGGTTTGTAATACTGCCTTCGGATAAAGGGCAGACAGACCTTATTTTGCTGGAAGACATAATAAGGCTTAATCTCCAGGGTTTGTTTGCCCCGTTTGGGTTCAACAGATTTCTTGGGTATATAATTAAGGTAACTCGGGATGCTGAACTGGAGATAGATAATGATGTAAATACCAACCTTATATCGCAACTGGAAAAGGGCCTTAAGAACCGGAAGAAAGGCCGCGCAACGCGATTTGTGTATGACCGGCAAATTGACCCCCATTTGCTGAATTTCCTCATCCGCAGACTGGGACTGACTAAAAAGGATAATCTGATACCAGGCGGAAGGATACATAATTTCAAGGATTTTATTGATTTCCCGGCATCTATATTTAATGATATCAAACCCAGGCCTCAGCCCTTTATACACCCCTTGCTGAAGCAGCCTTGCCGGATAATGGACATTATTGAGAAGCAAGATGTAATGCTTCATCTGCCTTATCATTCCTTCGATTCTATCATTGACCTGCTGAGGGAGGCAGCGATTGACCCCTTTGTGCAGAGTATACGCATCACCTGCTACAGGCTGGCTAAAAACTCTAAAATTGTAAATGCACTGATCAATGCGGTAAGGAATGGTAAAGAAGTTACGGTGGTGCTGGAACTCAGAGCGAGGTTTGACGAAGAAGCAAATATGCGCTGGAAAGAACAACTGGAGGAGGAGGGAGTTAAGGTTGTTCTGGGTATACACGATATGAAGGTTCATGCCAAAATATGTGTGATCAAAAAACGGGAATTCAACAAGACCACCCAATATGGCTTTGTGAGTACCGGCAACCTGAATGAGAATACGGCGCGCTATTATGGCGACCATTGCCTACTGACCACCAACCGGAATATACTGGCAGATATAAACAGGATATTTGATTACCTGGAAAACCCGGTAAAAAAGATATCCAATCTGGCCAATTGCAAAATACTACCTGTTTCTCCGCTGAATATGAGAAACACCATGCTGCTACAGCTAAATAAGGAAATAAGGGTAGCAAAACGAAAGAAACCGGCATCGGCAATTATTAAACTCAACAGCCTGGTAGATACAGTGCTTATTGATAAGATTTATGAAGCTGCCAGGGCTGGTGTTGATATTAAAATGGTGATAAGGGGCATTTGTTGCGCCTATACGCAGGAAAAAGCATTTAAGGAACATATATACGCCATAAGCATACTGGATGACTACCTCGAACACGCCCGGGTAATGGTTTTTGGCAGCGGCAATGATGCGGTGGTATACATCTCCTCTGCCGACTGGATGGTGCGTAACCTGGACCACCGTGTGGAGGCAGCCTGCCCTATTTATAATAAAGAAATCAAGCAGGAATTGATTGAAATTCTGAACATTCAGCTTGCGGAGAATGTAAAAGGCCGTATCTTGGATAATGATCAGACGAATGAATATGTGCAGAGAGAAGAACATAAACAAGAATTGCGCTCGCAGGTGGCGATTTATGAATACCTGCGCAATAAAACCTATAATAATTGATACTAGCCGCTATTGATATAGGATCGAATGCCGCCAGGTTGCTGATAAGCGAGGCCTCGGTATATAAGGACGGAACAGTGGATTATACCAAGCAGAACCTGCTCCGGATCCCGCTCAGGCTTGGTTTTGATGTATTTGATAATGGTTTCATCAGCGATGTAAAAAAGGCCAAACTAATAGAGACCCTGAAAGCATATAAACTGCTGATGGGTATTTATAAAGTGGAGGCCTACAAAGCCTGTGCCACCTCGGCCATGCGCGATGCCAGCAACGGACCTAAAATACTGGAAGAGATTTATGCAGAAACCGGTTTTAGGATCAATATCATTACCGGGCAGGAAGAGGCCAATATTATATACGAAACACACATTGCTGAAAACCTGAGCGATAACCGTGCCTACCTATACATTGATGTTGGTGGTGGCAGCACTGAAGTAACCCTTTATTCGCATGGCCATACCATCTTTAAAGAATCGTTTAACATAGGCACAATAAGGTTGCTGCACAATAAAGTAACTGATGAACAGTGGGAGCATATGAAATGGTTTGTGAAAACCTATGCCCGCGATTACCAGCCACTTGAGGCCATAGGCACCGGCGGCAACATCAACAAGATATTTTCTATCTCCAAACGCAAGGAAGGGCGGCCACTCTCGCTCGACCTGCTTAAGGATTATTACAAAGAACTGAGCTATACACCGCTTGAAGAGCGTAAACATCTATACCAGTTCAGAGACGACCGCGCCGATGTAATTGTGCCAGCCTTACAGATTTATATTGCCATAATGCGGTGGGCGCTGGCCGATGAGATTTATGTGCCTAAAATAGGCCTTGCCGACGGGCTGATTAAAATGCTGTATAGTGAGCATATGAATAAGACTGCTATGAAGGTGGGGTGATAGGTATTATTTATTTTGGTTTGAATATTTAGTAATGGCCAAAAATCCTCTTCTTATAATATCACTGCTCCTTGTCATAGGGTTAAGCTCATTTAAGAAAGATAAAGACGAACCTGGAAGTAAGCTGGATTTATATGCTACTATTACCGGCCGGATTATAGTGGATGGAAGAGTGGGATTAAGTGTAACAGCAACCATACAAAACAACTCAAAAACCACTTTGTCTTTCATGAATATGACATGTGATTATGAAAGTAGATTTTGTACTGATAATGTGAAATATGATGTTGAGTATAAGCTTGGTTGTGATGGTAATTTTCCAGTGGTATATGATCTGAAACCTGGTAACAAATATGATTATAAGCTTACAGTATACGTACACGGCGTGTATTTGCCTGAGGTTTATAACTTTCAGCTTTAAAGTGTTTCAAATTAATTTTATTATTATTATAATTTTGATGAGAAATCAAATTTCAAATTAGAATTTTATTGGTTTGTACCTGAATACCCGAAGGAGCGTATGTTCTCACCATGGAAATCAAATGGTACAATCTGGAGTAATGCTTTGTGGTACTGAGTTTATTGATTTAGCGACATAAGTTCTGGTATCTGAATCCAATAGATTGATAGATCGTGGATAACTCAGCTTCAGAACCCAGTGGCGTTTAGAGTCCGTCAATTTCTGATCTGATCTTGTGGCTATAGTAATGGACTAATTTGGGCACTTCTGGGAAAGTACGGGCGCCAGATTTCCCATAAAAACCTTGCCTTTACGAATTGAAATTTCTCCCCGCTCGTGCATGTGGCGCATGGCACGAATTACGGTCTCTACCCTCAGACATGTCATATTGGCTATCTGCTGGCGGGTGAGTTTTATTTTACCGCATTCGGTGCATACGTTATGGTTGTTTGCCTTAAGGTAGGCAATGAGTGATTTGATGCGTTCTTCAGGTTCATTATGCAGCAACTCTGTAAGAATAAAGAATTTGAATCTGAGCCGCTGAGCGAGTAGTCTGGAGAATGAAAAATGTATTTCGGGGTGATCCTGCAGTAGCTGATGAAAAGTAGACTGGTGCAGTTTTATTACCAGTGAATCCTCATCGGCAATGGCAGTGGCAGCATAAGGAGCACCATCAAACAGAGGTAATTCACCAAAACATTCACCAGGCTCAACCAACAACTGAAGATATTCTTTGCCTTCATTGTTGAAATTGGCCCACCTTATCTTACCGCTTACCAACTGATAGTAGAAATTGCATCTGTTGCCTTCAAAGAAGATGACTTCGCCAGCTGCGACTTTCTTATATGTAGCGCCAAGTGCAAGCAAGTAAGCAATATCTACCATTGATGGCAATTTTAATATGAATTGCTAAAGTAAAAAAAATGAAGAATTCTATGCATGATTGCCAACATGGTCCGGTATGATTAAAATCATATCAACACATCGCAGAAGATAAAAATGTCCTTATTAATTTAATAATCAGGACCTTATAGTAGTAATATTGGATAGAATATGTCTCGAGAAAAAATTATTTTTCTTCATTTATGATTCTACGCATAATTGACCCATTGGGGATGGAGTAATCTTGCTTTATAATTGTTAAACTAACAAATTGAAAATATGAAAAAAATATTGCTAATACCTGTTATCTGTATGATACTTGCCTCGTGTGGTGGTAACAGTTCTGATTCAAAAAAAAATCCGTACACCGCCGATGATTCAAAAAAGGAAGCAAATGGCAATCCTTCTTACGATCCTAACAGAGGCGAAGGAAAATTTACTCATGTAGATATCCCCGCTGCACTGGATGCAGCCATGGCTGCGAATGGTAAAAAATCATTTGATGTAAAATGCGGTTCCTGCCACAAGCTGACTGCCGAAAAACTGGTGGGGCCTGGATGGCAGGGCGTAACCCAAAGGCACACACCTGAGTGGATCATGAATTTTGTTACTAATACTGACGCTATGCTGAACAAAGACCCCAAAGCCCAGGCCCTGCTGGAACTGTGCCTGGTGAGAATGCCTAACCAGAACCTGAGCGATGATGATGCCCGTGCATTGTATGAATTTATGAGGCAGAATGATGGCGTAAAGTAACTCCAACCAATTTCCTAATATATCAATTAACCAAAACAATTATTTATGAGACATCTTAAATATCTTACAGTAGCAGGCGCCATAGCGCTTGTAATCGGCATAAATTCATGCAAACCAAAAAATGCAGAAAGTGCAGTTACCAATGATGCGGCATCGAAAGCATATGTGGCTCCAGGGAAGTATGATTTATTTTACAATTTTGTATCGGGTGGATTCAGCGGGCAATTGAGCGTATATGGCTTGCCAAGTGGCAGGTTGTTGCGAGTGATACCTGTATTCTCGGTTGACCCTGAAAAAGGTTATGGCTATAGTGAAGAAACCAAACCTATGCTGATGACATCCCACGGCTCGGTGCCTTGGGACGACCTGCATCATACCGAACTGTCGCAGACCAATGGAGAGATAGATGGAAGATGGGTATTCGGGAATGCTAACAATACACCCCGCGTGGCACGAATTGATCTTACCACTTTCAGAACTGCGGAAATAATAGAACTGCCCAACAGCGGTGGCAATCATAGCTCACCGTTCATTACCGAGAATACAGAGTATGTGGTAGCAGGAACCCGTTTCAGTGTTCCGCCCGATTATGAAAACGGAGATGTCCCCATCAATACTTATAAAAAGAATTTCAAAGGCCATATCAGTTTTATAAGCGTAGGGAAGGAAGGCCAGATGGATATAGCATTCCAGATAGAATGCCCAGGTGTCAATTTCGATCTGTCTCATGCGGGAAAAGACAAATCTCATGGTTGGTTCTTCTTTAGTTGTTACAACACTGAGCAGGCTAACACGCTGCTTGAAGTAAACGCATCGCAACGCGACAAGGATTTCATCATGGCGCTCAACTGGAAGAAAGCAGAAGAATACCTGAAAGCAGGTAAGGGTAAGAAAATAGCAACCAAGTATGCACATAATGTGTATAATGAGAAAACACACACTGCTACATCAGAAATTAAAACAGAAGTTACCGTACTGAATGCCATGGAGCTGAAAGACATCTGTTATTTCATTCCTTGTCCAAAATCTCCCCATGGTTGTGATGTGGATCCAACAGGCGAATATATAGTAGGTAGCGGCAAACTGGCTGCGCTGATACCTGTATTCAGTTTCGATAAAATACAGAAAGCAATTGCAGATAAGGCGTTTGATGGCGATTTCCAGGGCATACCAGTTATAAAATATGAAGCTGCACTTTATGGCGAAGTGAAGAAACCTGGCTTAGGCCCTTTGCATACCGAATTTGATGGTAATGGATTTGCTTATACTTCCATGTTCGTATCCAGTGAGGTAGTTAAATGGAATATTAAAGAACTTAAAGTAGTGGATAGGGTACCAACGTTCTATTCAGTGGGCCACTTATGTGTGCCAGGTGGAGACAGCCGCAAGCCCAATGCCAAATACATGATAGCCTATAACAAAATTACCAAAGACAGGTATCTGCCTACCGGTCCGGAGCTGGCACAGAGCGCACAACTCTTTGACATTACTGGTGAAAAAATGCAGATGATACTTGACTTCCCGACTATAGGCGAACCGCACTATGCCCAGGCAGTATCAGCAGACCTGATAAAGAACAACTCAGTTAAGTTTTATAAAATTGAGGAGAATGCAAATGCTTTTGTTGCAAAGGGTGAAGGTGAAGCTAAAGTTGTGCGCAATGGAAACAAGGTGGATGTTTATATGACGGCGATCCGGTCGCACTTTGTTCCAGATAATATTGAAGGTATAAGAATGGGCGATGAAGTATATGTGCATGTTACAAATCTGGAGCAGGACTGGGATGTGCCGCATGGTTTCGCAATAAAGGGTGCATTAGCATCAGAACTGCTGATCATGCCGGGTGAAACACAAACTATTAAATGGACACCTGATCGTGTAGGTATTTTCCCGATGTACTGTACTGACTTCTGCAGTGCACTGCACCAGGAAATGTCAGGCTACATAAGAGTGTCACCAACCGGTAGTAATGTGCCATTGCTGTTCAGTACAGGTAAAAATATGCCTGTAGAAGAAGCTGCTAAAAAGTAAATAATAAAATACTTGTTACAAAGTAACCAACTGCTTTTAATAGATTCAACTTGCCATTAAGGAATTATCTCCTGGTGGTAAGTTGAATCCACGGCGGCATAATTTCAAAAAACGGTTAGATGCAAAATGATAAATTATTGATCAGTACAAGGGCGATTGTGGCAATTTGCGGTTTCAGCCTAATAGCAGTGATGTTTGTACCCATGTGGCGTATTGACCTTAATGCACCTCAATATCCTGAGGGCCTGAGTTTAGCAATTCATGCCAATAGAATAAAGGGTAATGTAGATATCATAAACGGACTGAACCACTATATAGGTATGAAGACGTTGCATGACAAAGATTTCCCTGAATTTACGATTCTGCCATGGTGTATTGGTTTCTTTATAGGTTTGTTTCTGCTTGTAGCGCTATTGAACAGGAGAAAATGGTTCTATGCATCCTTCTTTTTGTTTGTTGCCTTTGGTATTATAGCAATGGCAGATTTCTGGCGATGGGAATATAATTATGGGCATAATCTTGATCCTCATGCAGCAATAATAGTTCCGGGAATGGCTTACCAGCCACCATTAATAGGTTATAAACAATTGCTTAATTTTGCCGCATATTCTATACCAGATACAGGGGGATGGATTTTTATAGGCTGCGGGGTATTGCTTATGCCGGGTGTATTTTTTGAATGGCGGAAAAGCAGAAAAGCAAAGAAGATAGGCCTGGTTTCAGCCTTATTATTATTGCCACTATTTCTATTAAGTAGTTGCAGTACCGGCCCGGAAGCAATTAAAACAGGATCTGATAACTGCGCATTCTGTAAAATGACTATTTCAGATCCGAGGTTTGGGGCGGAGATTGTAACACATACCGGTAAAGCCTTTAAGTTTGATGATATTCACTGCATGGTAAGCTATTATGATGCACTTGATAAAAACCTAAAAAAAACAGCAACCGTTTATCTTTCCGATTTTTGCGGTAATCATACACTCGTCCCTTCAGACAAATGTATACTGCTGTTAAGTAAAGATTTTAAATGCCCTATGGACGGACACATTGCTGCCTTCAGTAGTTCAGATAGTATGGAAAGGATAAGGCAAACCTATCCGGGTGAAAAAACCGAACTGGCACTAAACAAATGAAAAAGGTTTCCTGGATATTGTGTTGTATTCTGCTATTTAACGGTATGCTGAAAGGCAAGACTCTAAAGGTGGGTAAAGGTCAGGTGATTGCAGATATTACTTCAGGTTTAAAAGAGATATCTGCCGGCGACACTCTTGTAGTTGCACCAGGCATTTATCGTGAAAAAAACCTGGTTATTGATAAATCGATAGTAATGACCGGTATCAATCATCCTATACTGGATGGGGAGAATACGTATGAAAATGTTTCTGTAAAAGCTGATTGGGTAACTGTAGATGGGTTTTCAATTGTCAACTCTGGTATATCCAGTACAACAGATTATGCCGGCCTCAAAATTTACAACCGGCATAATGTAACCATCAGCAATAATATTCTGAATGATTGCTTTTTTGGTATTTATGCACAGTATTGCAGGAATTGTATAATCAAAAATAACCGGCTAAGTGCTCACCAGGTACAGGAACAAAGAAGTGGTAACGGTATACACTGCTGGAAATGCGATACCATGCAGATAACAGGCAACAACGTTTCCGGGCACAGGGACGGTATCTATTTTGAGTTTGTTACCAATTCCATTATCTGGCGGAATTTATCGAGCGGGAATATGCGATACGGGCTTCATTTTATGTTTTCCAACCATGACACCTATGCAGCGAATGTATTTGAAAACAATGGAGCAGGAGTATCGGTAATGTTCTCCAATCACGTGCATATGTTCCATAATACTTTCAGGGAAAACTGGGGCGATGGTTCGTATGGTTTACTGCTTAAGGAAATTTCAGACAGTTATATAGATGGCAATATTTTTGAAAGAAACACAATCGGAATTTTTATGGAAGGAGGCAGCCGGATTGAGATGTATAAGAATACTTTCCGGGGAAATGGGTGGGCGCTAAAAATACAGGCCAGCTGTATGGATATTACACTTAAGAACAACAACTTCATGAGCAATACATTTGATGTAGGTACCAATGGATCACTTGTACTTAACACTTTCGACTATAACTATTGGGACAAATATGAGGGCTATGACCTCAACAGAGATAAAACAGGAGATGTGCCATACCGGCCCGTAAGTATGTATAGTATGATAGTAGAGAAAAACCCACCAGCAATGATGTTATTCCATAGTCTGATAACTACCCTGCTTGACAAGTCGGAAAAAGTAATACCCAGCCTTACTCCTGAAAACCTGAAAGACAATCATCCATTAATGAAACCCCTTCAGTTATGATTGAAGCTATAAACATCAGCAAAAATTTTGGTAAGCTGAAAGCGCTGAATAATATTTCGATAGCTACCGGAGCAGGTCAGAGTATTGCACTAGTCGGCCCCAATGGCTGCGGAAAGACAACATTTATCAAGTGCATACTGGGCATGGTTGTTCCCGACTCAGGCACCATAAAACTGAAAAATGAAAGTATTGCAGCAGGTTGGAAATACCGGTCGATGATAGGCTATATGCCGCAGGCCGGCCGGTATCCCGACCAGATGAAAATAGGCCAGGTGATAGAAATGCTTAAAGATATAAGACAATCAGCATCATCGCCTGATGATGACCTGATAAAAGCATTTTCGCTGAAGGGACTGTATAACAAACGTATGGGTACATTATCTGGAGGTACTCTGCAAAAAGTGAGTGCCTCCATTGCCTTTATGTTTGACCCTGAAGTATTGATACTCGATGAACCAACTGCAGGCCTGGACCCTGTGGCATCAGAAGCACTGAAAGAAAAGATAATGGCCGAAAAACAAAAGGGTAAACTATTTCTGATAACCTCGCATATACTCAGTGAGCTGGAAGAACTGGCTTCACACATTGTGTATATGCAGGATGGGGTTATCATGCTTTATAAAACAATGGAAGCGCTGAAGGCAGATACCGGAGAAAACAAATTATCACGTGCCATAGCACAATTAATGACCAAGCCTGCGCAATGATCAAGATTGTAAAATACATACTTCTCGATATTCTGAGAAATAAGATCGTAGTGGCTTATACTCTATTTCTTTTTGCCATTACATTCTGTGTGTTCAGCCTTGAAGACAACACTGAAAAGGGATTGCTCACCTTACTGAATCTTATTCTCTTCATTGTGCCATTGGTGAGTATAATATTCTCCACTATTTATATTTACAACAGCTCAGAGTTTATTGAGTTGCTGGTAAGCCAGCCCATCAGGAGAAAGAGTATCTGGCTTTCATTATTTACCGGGCTGGCAGGAGCGCTCACCCTGGCTTTTATAATTGGTGCAGGTATACCTTTATTGATTTATGTGAGGTCAGTAACCGGATTAATGATGATACTGAACGGAATATTGATCTCTGTTATATTTGCTTCACTGGCTATGGTAGCCGCAGTGCGCACAAGAGATAAAGCCAAGGGAATAGGCTTTTCAATACTTTTATGGCTTTTCTTTTCGCTTGTATATGATGGGTTTGTATTATTCTTATTGTTCCAGTTTTCAGATTACCCACTCGAAAAGGCAATGATATTCATAAGCGCACTTAACCCTATCGACCTTGGCCGTATTCTGATATTGCTAAAGATGGATGTATCAGCATTGATGGGGTATACCGGCGCAGTTTTTAAAGAATTTTATGGAACAGAAAAAGGGTTAATTGTCTCCTTTTCTGCAATGATACTCTGGATACTACTTCCGCTACTTTACTCATTAAGGAAATTTAACCGAAAAGATTTATAACAATGAAAACAGACATTGCGGGACGAAGTGACCTTGAAATTCTGATCAACAGATTCTATGACAAGGTAAGAGTGAATCCTGTTATCGGCCAATTTTTTGCACATGTAAACTGGGATAAGCACCTTCCGGTTATGTACGATTTCTGGGAGAATACAGTATTCTATACCGGAGGTTATTTGGGCAATCCATTACAGATCCATCAGGCATTTCATAAGAAACATCCATTAAATGCAGATCATTTCAAGCAGTGGCAGGATTTGTTTTTGTCAACAGTTGATGAACTATTTGCGGGAGAGAAAGCTGAGTTGGCAAAGCAGCGAGCCTTGAGCATTTCAACAGTAATGCAGATAAAGACCATTAACTGATATTTTCTGATACAACACATTTCATTCCCCTAATCAAATTGTTGCAAAAAGAAGAGGCTGCAATTAATCCTGCAGCCTTTCTTTATAACCAACCATCTTTCTTATTTCTTAGGTGGCAGCAACACTCCATCAATAACGTATATGATGCCATTGGATGCAGGAACAGTACCAATAACGTTAGCAGTTCCGTTGACTATTATCTTTCCATCCTTCTTAGTGATTGTAATATTATCTCCGTTTACCTGTCCGATTTTTTGCCCATCAACCAGTTGTTCTTCCTTGAATACACCAACAGATACATGGTATTGAAGAATATCGGCCAACGCTTCTTTTTTATCAGGTTTCAGTAAGCCTTCCAAAGTACCTGCTGGCAATTTATCAAAAGCAGCATTGGTAGGTGCAAAAACTGTAAATGGCCCGGCATTGCTTAATGCATCAACCAGGCTGGCGGCCTTTACAGCCCCCACCAATGTAGTATGGTCTTTACTGCCCACTGCAACCTGCACAATGTTCTTCGCTGACAGGTCATCTTTTACTCCTGACTGGCCTGAATTACTGGTAGGTGCTATTTCTGTCTTTGTGGCTTCACCTTGTGCAGGTTCATTGCTATTGCAGCCTGCCAGCCAAAGGCTTAGGAAGCATAATAATGGTACTGTGATCTTTCTCATAAAATAATTTGAAGTGTTAATAATATTCTATAAAAGTAACAGGTCACTTTCCCTTCCATTTATGAGCCCAATCATAAACGGCCATTTATTTTCAGAAAGAATGATTTTGTTAATCCTTGCAGATTATGACTCTGCGCATATTACAGAGATTAAAATCAGCGGAGCTTTGCATCTGAAATAAAACATACGATCATGACGCTTATACAGGAAATAGAAACACAGAATACAATTGGTAAAACAGTTGCCAATAACTTCCGGACTGCAGAGGTATTCAGGAAATATGGTATTGACTTTTGCTGCAAAGGCGGCAGAATGCTGGCTGATGTGTGCATGGAAAGGAACCTTGATATGGAAGCAATAGAAAAGGAGCTGGATGAGAAAACAGCGGCGGTAACGCCAATTTCAGAGGACTCCTATCAGACGATGGGTTTGGATGCATTGGTTGATCATATAATGCTGGTACACCACACATACGTGAGGGAAAGTATACCACCTATGCTAGCTTTTTTGCACAAGGTAAATAAAGTGCATGGTGAGCGCCATCCTGAACTGGCAGAAATTTATGACCTGTTTGAAGGCTGCGCCAATGAACTGACCCACCACATGGTGAAGGAAGAGAATATTCTTTTCCCTGCGATAAAGAAAATGGTGTTGGCTAAGCAAAACGGAACACAAGTAACGCCATTCTTTTTCGGACCACTGGAAAATCCTATAGGCATGATGGAGAACGAGCATACTACTGAAGGAGAGCGGTTTTTCAGAATAGCTGAATTGACCAACAATTTTACTCCGCCCGATGATGGCTGCACTACATATAAGGTAGCGTTTCAGAAACTGGAAGAGTTTCAGAATGATTTGTTCACACACATACACCTGGAGAACAACATACTGTTTCCAAAGGCATTACAACTGGAAAAAGAGTTGTTGGGGTAGCTACTTTTTGAAAATTCAGGCACATTATATTTGAATAAATTTTGTGATTTGTCCATCAATAAATATTACAAAAGAATAGGTTAATTTTGCAGGCTTATTCAAAACCACATAATGAGCCGTATTTATTTCGATAATGCAGCCACAACTTCGCTTGACCCTGAAGTACTGGCGGCAATGATGCCTTTTCTTACCGAAAAATTTGGTAACCCTTCCTCCATTTATTCTTATGGCCGGGAAACTAAAATGGCTATCGAGCTGGCACGCAAAAGTGTTGCCAAGACACTCAATGCAAGCCCCGGCGAAATCTTTTTTACCTCAGGTGGCACAGAGAGTACCAATACTGCGCTCCATGCAGCAATACGCGACCTGGGCTGCAGGCATATTATTACCTCGCCCATTGAGCATCATGCCACATTGCATACTGTGGAATACCTGGCTCACACAGGCCAGGCGACACTGAGCTATGTGAAACTGACTGATAAAGGGCACATAGATCTTAACCATCTGGAAGAACTGCTGGCTGGCAGCAAGGAGCGTTCGGTGGTAACGCTGATGCATGCCAATAATGAAATCGGTAATCTGCTGAAAATAAAAGCAGTTGGCGAGCTCTGTGAGAAGTATAATGCTATTTTTCATAGCGATACTGTGCAGACAGTAGGCCATTATCCTTTCGACCTTAAAAAGCTGAATGTTCATTTCATTAATGGTGCCAGTCATAAATTTCATGGGCCTAAAGGCGTGGGGATTCTCTACGTAAATGAAAATGTAAGTATCAAACCCTATATCAACGGAGGCTCGCAGGAGCGCAATATGAGGGCCGGTACCGAAAACCTTTATGGCATAGTAGGTTTTGCCAAAGCACTGGAAATAGCAACTGCACGCTATGAGCAGGACAGCGCTTATATAAAAGACCTAAAAGCCTATATGACCGGAAGGTTGAAAGAAACATTCCCTGATGTGGTATTTAATGGCGATACGGAAGGCAGCAGTTTGTATACCGTAGTCAACGTATCCTTCCCAATGACAGAGCGCTCAGATATGCTCCTGTTCAACCTGGATATGGCGGGTATATGCGTGAGCGGTGGCAGCGCCTGCACCAGTGGTGCAAACTCAGTGAGCCATGTGATTAAGGCAATTTATAACGGTCATGCCGGAGACAGGGTGCCTATCAGGTTTTCATTTTGCAGGCATAGTACCAAAGATGAAGTAGACATGGTGATAGAAAAGCTGAAGGAACTGGTGTAATATATACCAGGTAGTGTATAAATTGCTTCAATGAAATTTAACCACAAAGATCACTTACAATAAAATCACCTTATTATTCTTGGCGAAGTATATAGCTTTTTAAAACTGATATTCACTTCAGGTACATCAGCAAAGTATGCCATGTGATGGTTGAAGACTGTGAAGCCAATATTACCTTAGCATCTATTATGCTTATCTTTGCGGCGCATGAAGAAAAATTTCTTAGCACACTCTTAATCTGAAATTAAAATACGGGTTGCACAGAGTGGGGAAATTTACACCATGCAGGAAAAGTGTATGGCACATAAAACAAAAATAGTAGCAACAGTAGGCCCTGCCTGCAATACTTACGATAAATTACTGGCCCTTGTTACTGCCGGTGTAAACGTATTCCGTCTTAATTTCTCGCATGGCACCCATGAGCAGCATAAACTTGTGATGGACCATATAAAAGCAATCAACCTGAACAACAGGTTGAATATTGCTATACTCTGTGATCTGCAAGGACCGAAGCTAAGAGTGGGTGATATAAAAGACAATGCGCTTGACCTGAAGAAGGGTGATGAGTTTTATTTTACCAATGAGCCTTGTATTGGCACCCTGGAGCATATCTACTTATCCTATCCCAACTTTCATAATGATGTAAGGGAGGGTGAGAAAATATTGCTGGATGATGGTAAAATAGAAGTGCTGGTAAAGGAGATACTTGCTGACAACCGAGTTAAAGTTGAAGTGTTATCTCCTGGTATTTTGTCTTCGAAAAAAGGCGTTAACCTGCCCGATACCAAAATCTCACTGCCCTCTTTATCTGAGAAAGACCTTAACGACCTGGATTTCATTATCAGCCAGGATATAGACTGGGTGGCGCTGTCGTTTGTGCGCTGCCCTGAAGATGTAATGCAGCTGCGTGAAATATTGAAGAGTAAAAACAGCGGAGCCAAGATTATCTCGAAAATTGAAAAGCCGGAGGCCCTGAAACAGCTGAGGGAAGTGATACTTGCATCGGATGCTGTGATGGTGGCCCGTGGCGACCTGGGTGTAGAGCTGCCTCTGGAGCAGGTGCCAATGATACAGAAAACCATAGTGAGTAAATGTATACACCGTGCAAGGCCGGTAATTATTGCTACCCAGATGATGGAGAGCATGATAGACCGCACCCGCCCCAACCGAAGCGAAATAACCGATGTGGCCAATGCAGTGCTGGAAGGCGCTGATGCAGTAATGCTTAGTGGGGAAACAGCAATGGGTCAGTACCCTGAGCTGGTGATAAAAACAATGGTAAGTATTATTAATGAGGTAGAAAAAGAAGCCATAGTTTATAACCGCAACCTGAATCCGCAGCCTCATTCTCCTTCGTTTCTCAGTGATGCACTCTGCTATAATGCCTGCGAAATTGCGAAGGACATTAATGCCAATGCACTTATAGGCATGACACAATCGGGCTATACGGCATTTATGTTATCAAGCTATCGTCCGCATTCTCCACTTTATGTGTTTACAAAAACTAAAAAGCTGGTGAACCAACTGAGCCTGAGCTGGGGGGTAAAAGCATTTTATTATGATAAGGAAGAAAGTCTTGATGGCATCATTGCCGACCAGGTTAATTTCCTTAAAGACCAAGGCTTGCTGAAATCGGGTGATGTGGCTGTAAATACCGGCAGTACACCAATTCATGAACATATGCCTACCAATATGCTGAAGATAACGAAGGTGGTGTAGAGTTGGATATTAGATTTATTTTTAGCATAGATTTGCATGAAATTCTTTGTTTCTGAAAACCAGGTACCTGATACTTTTTCTTCTTTTTATAATTGCATCTGTAGCAAGCAGAGCCCAGCAAATTTCATTTAAAGATACTGTAGCAGCCTACAACCTGCATAAAAACAGGATCAATAATACGGGTATGAAAGTACTCGGCGGCTGGGGACTGGCCAATATTGCGGCAGGAGGTATTGGTTACGCCACAGCTAACCGTGACGAAGCAAAATACTTCAGCGAAATGAGCATGGCCTGGGGAGTTGTGAATACAGGTATAGCTGCCCTGAGCCTGATAAATATAAGAAGAGAAATGGCAGCTGACATGGGATATGAGAGATCTTACAGGAGCTACAAAGCCAATAAAAGATTGTTTCTGATAAATGCCGGGCTGGATGTGGTTTACATTGGCGCAGGGCTAGGATTGGCAAGCTATTCCCAGAACTCAAAACTTACAAAAACTGATCAGGCCATGTATGGGGGCTTTGGTAAATCAGTAGTTATACAAGGCGTCTTCCTGCTGCTGTTTGACAATATAATATTCTCTGCCCACCAGCTGGATAACAGCAAGTGGTACAGGATTATGAATGAGATCAGGTTTACAAATAAGACTGTTGGGTTTAATTATTCGTTTTGAGGAAGTAGTTTTTAGACAAGCAAAAATACCTTCAACAATTGTAATTTCTATACCGACTTCAAAGCCGCTACCATTCTCTTCACCTCCTCTTCATCTGAAATATTAACTACCCCACGGGAAATTACCCCGGAACTGTGAAACTCCTTTGCTCCTGTAGAATTGGCTATTGAAGCAATGTTTGAAGACCGGATGGTGCCTCCGGGCATGATTGTTATACGGCCTGCAGCATGTTCCAACAGTTTAGCCAGAAGTGGCGCACCCTCCATTGCTGTTTTTTGCAAGCCTGAGGTAAGAACCCGAACACAACCGGCCTCTATCAGGCTGTCGAGCGCTTCGAAAGCATCGGGAGTTTCATCAAAGACTTTGTGGCAGCTTACAGCCATAGGGTAGGCCAGATCTACAATGCGTTTCATCTGGATGGTATCTATCTTTCCATTGGGCAGCTGCACTCCGGTTACAATACCGGGGCAGCCCAGCTCGCGGCAAATAAGGATGTCTTTGAGTATTATTGCCATATCGGCCTCATCAAAAACATAGGAGCCTCCCCTAGGCCGAATCATTGGCCAAACCGGGATATGCGTATAGGCCAGGGCATATTGTATCAGTCCATAACTGGGTGTAGTACCCCCTTCGAGCGGGTCGGCACAGAGTTCTACTCTTGAGGCACCGGCCTTATCAGCTATAAGGCAGGATTGTATATTGAATGCGCAAACTTCTAAGATCATTTTTGAGCTATACTTAATTTCTTAAACAATAATTACAGGATCGGTTATTTTGATGCAAAAACAGCTTTGGCATGAAACACCTCTTCAGTAGTTCCGTTTTTTACAGAATACGAAAACCCTTCCTGCAAAGCATAAGCGCCGTATTCACCCTTCTTGTTCAGAGCAAGGAATCCGACCTGCACTTCTTTAGCGGCAACCGGATTGCGGGCCACTATGCGTTCAACCGCTTTTTTGCATGCAGTCTCGGGATCCATACCCTGTCGCATCAGTTCTACAACAAGGTGAGAACCTACAATACGTATAACTTCTTCGCCAACACCGGTGCTGGTGGCAGCCCCAACCTCATTATCTACATACAACCCTGCCCCTATGATGGGGGAATCGCCCACACGGCCGTGCAATTTATAGGCCATACCACTTGTGGTGCAGGCTCCGCTCATATTGCCACTGGCATCCAGCGCCACCATGCCAATGGTATCGTGGTTTTTAGCGCCGCCTGGCAGCACATTTTCAATATTTTTTACCGGTTTGTATTTCGATGTTTTCAGCCACTCTTTCCATTCTGCTTCACTTTTTGCTGTGAGCAGTTTTTCTTTCTTAAATCCGTTTTCGAGGGCAAACTGTAAAGCGCCATCGCCAACCAGCATTACATGTGGGGTCTTTTCCATCACCATCCGTGCTACTGATATTGCATGTACTACATGCTCCAGGCAGGCAACAGAACCACACTTGCTGTTTTCGTCCATAATGCAGGCATCGAGTGTCACACGGCCATCCCTGTCGGGTCGGCCGCCAAGGCCAACAGATTGATTGTTGGGGTCGGCTTCAGGTACCATGACACCTTTTTCTACAGCATCAAGCGCCCTGCCACCTTTGCCCAAAATGGTCCAGGCTGCGCTGTTGGCTTCTTTACCGAAGTCCCATGTTGAAATTACAATTGGGTTATCTTTTATCACCGGATATTTGGATTCAGTAACCGGATCTGTTTTTCCAAACAATCTTTGCCCGGCAATAACCGCAGCGGAAGTAAGTAATGAAAGCTTAAGAAATTTTCTCCGGTCGGACATAGTTAAGAATTAGGGTAACAAGGTATAAAAAAGTATTAATAAAATATCCTGTACCGGAGTGGGAAACTCTGATACAGGATAATACTTGTTGCCTGTTTTAATCAGGAACAACTAATTTTATTCAACCACCACTTTAACCACATTTCTGCTGTTGGCAGTTCTTGCGGTAAGGAAGTATATGCCAGCCGGCTGGCTGATATTTATTTCTGTGGCTTTATTAGTTGTGGTGGTGGTTTCAAGAACTTTTTCGCCTACTGTATTAGTAACAATTACCTCTGCCTCCTCATCAATTACAGATGACAGGTTAAGGGTAAAAATACCTTTGTTCGGATTTGGTGCAATCATCAGTTCGTTCTGGTTTGAATTGATCATTTGCACACCCACACTGCTGATGGTAATGGAAATATAATTGCTTACTGCAGTATTGGTACATGCATCTCCGCCGCCCGATACGCAATTGATCACTTCGGTACCTGCCAGACTGCTATTTACAATATAAGTATTGTTGGTAGCTCCGGAAACGGCAGTACCATTTACGAACCACTGGTAGTTAGGGTGTGTAGTGCCGACAACAACTGCTGTCAATGTATCGTTCTGATGTGTTGAAACTATATTGCCCGGTGAAGAGGAGATACTGATAGAGATGTATGAAGGTACGAGTACTGTCATGATAATATTATTACTGAATACGGAATCTATTGTGCTGCAGGTAGCGCTGCTCGTAAGCATTGCATAAACAACATCGCCATTTGTAGGAACATCAATATATGCAGGACCGGTAGCTACATTAATACCATTCCTGGTCCATCTGTAGAAAGGTGTCGGGCCTCCATATAATGAGTGTGCACTGTAGGTAGCTGCAGCGCCTTCGCACATAGTGCTGCCGGGAGCCACTGTAATATTAACTGTTGGTGTTTCGGTAGTATTTACAGTCATTGTTATGCTGTTGCTCATAACTGTGGCAGGCAGAGGGCAAACATAATTGCTGGTGAGCGCACAGGTAACAATATCGCCGTTGGCAGGTACATAACTGAACGGATTACTGTATGAATAAACCGATCCGTTTACATTCCACTGGTAAACAGGCGCAGTACCTCCGTTTGTTTCAGTTGCAGTGTAGGTAACCGTATTGCCTACGCATACAGTATCTCCATAAATACCGCTTGTAATATGGACAGCAGGTACGAGGGATGGGTTTACAACCGCGGTGACAGTATCTGAAACAGATGGCGCAGAAATGCAACCAAGGCTACTGCTCAATTTACAGCTAATATGGTCGCCGTTTACAGGTGTATAAATAAATGCTGCCCCGCTGCCCAATGCAGTTCCATTAACAGCCCATTGGTATACAGGAGATCCACCTCCGTTAACCGGATTGGCTGTATAAGTAACCGGTGTAGATGGGCAGGTAGTGAAGCCCGGGCTGGCTGAGAAACTGATGCCTGGTGTCACAATTGGGTCTATACTGATATTTACGGTAACGGTCACTGTGCCGCAGCCATTTGTAACGCTGTAATTAATAGTATCCTGTCCTACTACAAGACCGCTGACAAGGCCTGTGCCGGTTATTGAAGCATTGGTATTACTGGAGCTCCATGATCCTCCAGGAGTTGCATCGCTAAGTGATGTTGAAGAACCAAGGCACACATAAGAAAGGCCACCAATGGCAGCAGGCGATGGCAGAGGATTAATGGTAATGGACTTGGTTGCATAAGCAGTACCGCAGGAAGTGGATACTGTGTAGGAGATAATATCGGTACCGGCTGTAACACCTGTTACAGTACCACCTGCAAGAGTAGCATTGGCATTGAGGGCGCTCCATGTGCCACCCAGTGTAGCATCGGTAAGTACTGAAGTAGCTCCCTGGCAAACAGTAGCCGAACCGGTTATTGTGCCTGCTGACGGCACGGATATTACATTGATGGTTGTAGTGGCAGAAACAGATCCGCAACTATTACTAACTGTATAAGAGATAACGGTTACACCTACGGTTACACCAGTCACCAAACCTGTGCCGGATACAGTGGCATGGGCATTACTTGCACTCCAGGTGCCACCAGGAGCCACATCTGCCAATGGTAACGTGCCGGAAAGGCATACATTGTTGAGACCTGTAATAACGCCTGCATCAGGCAAAGGATTTATTGTAACTGTCTTGGTAATATTATTGATACCGCAGGCATTGGATAAGGCGTAAGTAATAACATCAGTACCGCCCACCAGGCCAGTTACTGTTCCGCCGGTTACAGAAGTATTGCCTGTGCTTTCGCTCCAGGTTCCTCCCGGAACGGGGTTAGTAAGTACGATTGATGAACCCTGGCATACCACTGAAGGCCCGGTAAGTGAAGTTCCTCCGCCGAGAACAGTGATGATATTTACTGTAACCGAAGCTGTAGCTGTACCGCAAAAATTGGTTACATCATAACTGATGACATCTGAGGTACCAGCAGTAATACCGGTTACTGTTCCTCCAACCACTGTTGCTGTCCCGGTGCTTTCGCTCCAGGTTCCCCCAGGCGATGCATCGGTAAGAACAATGGAGGATCCGGCACACACATTCGATGGGCCGAGTATAGTGCCAGCATCAGGAGCTGCAATAACGGTAACATTAATAGTTGCGGTTGACGTGCCGCAAATGTTACTTAACGTGTAACTGATTACATCAGCTCCGGCAATCAATCCATCAACCGTTCCACCGGTAACAGAGGTATTACCAGTGCTTTCAGTCCATGTACCTCCTGACGTCAGATCATCGAGTACTATAGATGCACCTACGCAAACTGTTGTAGTGGACCCTGTTATTGGCAGTACTGCCGGTAGTGGATTTATGGTTACAATAATAGTATCGGTTGTTGTCAGTATACCATCTGATACCTGAACGGTGAAGCTGTCCATTCCACTATATGTAGGATTAGGCAGATAATACAAACCACTTCTCTGTACACTGCCACCGGTTGTAGCTGCGGTACCTGTAAGACCTACAGTCCCGTTAGTGGGAGCCCATGCACCGGCACTCCAGGTCAATGTCTGGTTCAGATCAGAATCTGTTACAGCCAGTAAAACTCCCAGGCTATCACCAGTCGCCCCCTGGCACATGGAAATTGATTGCCTAGTACCTCCGGTGAAATAAGGTTTGCTGTCGGGTCTTACCACCCGTATCCTGCTATTGTTCTGGTCTGAAATATAATAATGGTTAACATCGACAACAACCATAGATGCAGGACCAACCCTGACAGCAGCAGCAGTTGCCAACTGGCCATCGCCAGCAAAACCGCCAAAACCACCTGCACCAGCGCCTGTACTTATTATACCTGTTGCACTTACGATCCTCACCCTGGCGTTACTGTTATCTGCAATAAATAAATTGCCTGCTGCATCCATTTTTACATCCGCAGGCCTGTTGATCTGGGCAGTGGCTGCAGCACCACCATCTCCTGCGAACCCACCGGTTCCGCTACCTACATAAGTGCTGATAATTCCGGTACTTATGGTTACTTTCCTTACCTTATTGTTGCTTCTGTCGGCAATGTAAATATTACCTGCTGCATCTGTACACACCCCTCTTGGGCTGTTTAATTGTGCTGCAGTTGCAGCTGCCCCATCTCCAGCAGTGCCTGCTGTACCTATACCGGCAACTGTGGAAATAATACCTGTAGACAACACTATTTTGCGTATTTTATTATTATTCGCATCTGCAATGTATAAGTTTCCCGATCCATCAATAGCCAGGCCCCTTGGCTGATTTAGCTGTGCGGCCGAAGCTGCTGCCCCATCGCCTAAAGAGCCTCCGGTACCAGTTCCGGCAAATGTGGAAATAATACCAGTAGATGCTGTAACAACCCTTATTTTATTACTGCTGCCATCGCTGATGTATACATTACCGGCAGCATCGACCGCTACCCCGGCAATGCCTGGTGCACCAAAACCACCAGCTCCGAATTGCACTCCTGTAGCTGTGGCCGGGCTGCCATCACCACCGGTACCTGTTGTGCCATCTCCTGCCACCAGCGTAATAATGCCAGTAGTCATGTTGATCATTCGCACCCTGTTGTTGCTGTTATCGCAGATATACATATTGCCCGCCGCATCAGTATTGAGCATGGCTGGGCCATTTAGACGGGCAGTTGCGCCAGCTCCGCCATCTCCCAAATATCCGGCGGTACCTGTACCTGCATAAGTCTCAATGATATTATTCTGTGCACTGGAAGAAAACCCAAATGCCAATAAGATTAAACCTATAAGTAAACCTTTATTTCTCATGCAACTCTATTTTAACCCGAAATTTAAGATATTTTATGATATTTTAAGCATTTGTAGAATTATTTCTATAGGTATAGGCACTTAGGTCGCAATATCAATCCTTTGATAACAAGCGTATTGGATCATTTTTGACCATTCTTTTTATAAGGGTATCAAAGATTACTCCCATTTTTTGTCTTCTGT
>CAIVEH010000027.1 GCA_903904855.1 uncultured Bacteroidota bacterium
CGGTCATAGCAACTCAACACACCGGAAATTTTATCTTCGTAGCGTTTTGTAAGCAGTTCCAATTTTTTGTTATAAAATTAGGGGTTTTCCTTTTTGGTTCTGGCTTGTCCAGGTTAGGTTTACTTCTATTTTTGCATTCCGGTCGGTAAAGAATTGCTAAGTTATTGTGATTTTAGTGTCTATGTAGTATTGTAGCAGCTTTTATAGTTACCTTGCCTTTCTGATGGTAATCATCGGTGATTGTCAGGGTAATTCTTTTTTAAATTAAATACTTATGAAAATAGCATTTCACGGGGCGGCCCGCACTGTTACAGGTTCCAAGCATATCATTCATGTTAATCCGGATAAACAGATTTTATTGGATTGCGGATTGTATCAGGGAATGGGAAAAGAAACAACCGAACTTAACAGTGAGTGGGGTTTTGTGCCTGCCGATATAGACCATGTAATTATCTCTCATGCACACATCGACCATATTGGGCTTCTGCCAAAGCTGGTCAAGGAAGGTTATAAGGGCAAGATATATTGCACACCTGCTACGGCCAGCCTTGCCAAGTTATTGCTGCTCGATTCTGCGCATATACAGGAAGACGATCTGAGGTATGTGAATGCCAAACGTGAAAAAGCGGGGTTGCCACTTTTTGAACCACTTTATGATGAGGATGATGCCATTAAGGTTTTCCCATTATTTGAAACCATACCTTATAATGAACATTACAAAATTGAGAGCGGTATAGACCTGATGTTTACTGATTGCGGCCACATTCTGGGGAGCGCCGCAGTGAACCTTAAAATTAAGGAAAACGGCAAAGAGGCCCGGATCACATTCAGCGGCGATGTAGGCTCGTATCATGATATGATTCTGCGCAATCCGCAGGCATTTCCACAGGCCGATTATATTATAATGGAGTCGACTTATGGCGACCGCCTGCATGAAGTATCATCAGCAACAGCAGATAAGCTGCTGAAATTTATTGTAGACACCTGCCTGAAGCGAAGAGGCAAACTCATAATACCTGCATTCAGCCTGGGTCGCACCCAGGATGTGCTGTATATGCTCAATCGCCTTGAAATGGAACACAGGTTGCCGCCGTTGAACTATTATGTAGATAGCCCATTATCGATAAAAATAACAGATACCGTAAAGAAGTATCCAGAATATTACAATGATGATGTAAAGCATTTGCTGCACATGGATGAAGATGTTTTTGCATTTGAAGGTCTGAAGTATATCGACAAAGTTGAAGATTCAATAAAACTGAATGATCTGGAAGAACCATGTGTGATCATTTCGGCATCGGGTATGGCCGAGGCGGGCAGGGTAAAACACCACATAGCCAATAACATTACCGACAGCCGCAATACTATATTGTTCACAGGCTATTGCGAGCCGACATCGCTGGGTGGGCGACTGAAAAAACAACCGGAATATGTAAAAATATTCAGTAAGGAATTTCCGGTGAGAGCACATGTTGATGAGATAACCACCCTCAGCGCCCATGGCGATTATGAAGACCTTTGCCAGTGGCTGGCTTGCCAGGTGCCTAAAGAAGTAAAAACAGTATTTCTGGTGCATGGCGATTACGATGCACAGATTAACTTCAGTGAAAGACTTAAAAGGAAGGGTTTTATGGATGTGCAGATACCTACGCTGCACCAGGTGATAGGGTTGGGGAGTATGGAGTGATAAGTGATAAGTGATAAGTGATAAGTGATAAGTGATAAGTGATAAGTGATAAGTGATAAGTGATATGTGATAAGTGATATGTGATAAGTGATAA